>CAJYBF010000169.1 GCA_913064935.1 uncultured Mollicutes bacterium | reverse complement strand
TTCAGATCTACTGTTAAAATAAACCCTGAAAAATCACACTATAACTATGGAGACATTGTTGAATTGGAAGCTATTGCTAATGACAGTTGGGTATTTAATAACTGGTCTGGTAGCATAAACAGTAGCATAAATCAAACATCAATAACAATTGATAGTAATGAAATTGTTTATGCAAACTTCAATGTTAATAGTCCTCCTGATTTTTCCAGTTTATCAATTGCCAATGGAACAACTGGTGTTTCTTCTGATACTTCATCTTTAAGTATTTTTATTGAAGATACTGATGGTGATGGGGTAGATGATGTGTTCGTAAAAATGTTGCAACATGACGCAGCAATTAATCCTGGAAATAGTGGAGGACCATTATTTAACATGCAGGGCGAGATTGTCGGAATTAACTCACTTAAATTAGTAAGTGCTCAAATTGAAGGAATGGGATTTAGTATTCCTGTTGATATAACTTCTAGAGTAATTGCTGATTTAGAGGATTTTGGTATAGTTAAACGAGCAAGATTAGGCGTATATATAGGTGACATAAGATATTGGGATGAAGCACCATCAGAACTAGATAAAGGTTGTTACATCTCTGACATCGTGATAGATGGTCCAGTAGACAGCACCTCAGACTTAGCAATAGGTGATGTAGTTGTGGGATTTGAAGGAATCGATGTGGATGGGTTGTCAAAACTTAAAGATTTGTTGTTCCAACATCATCCTGGTGACACAGTAGCAATTAGGTACTATAGGGAAGGCTCGTATTTTACAACTACTGTATTATTAGGAGAAGCGTAAAAGGTTTGGAAAAACCTTTTTTGCTTTTTATTAACAGCAATTTGACAGGTGTGTTAACATGAAGAAAACGGAGGAAAGTATAACTTCAGACACTGAGATGAGTGAAATAATGGAGATTTCTAGTACCAAGTTTGTTGGATTAGCTACACAAGTATCAACTACGATGCCTGAATCGTTTGGGTGTGATGTTTTAGAGGCAACTGAAAAATCTACAGCAATTATGGAAATTACGCAAGGCACAAGTGATGTTTTCCTTATGAGTGCAGAAGTTGTTGCACAAGCTCATAAAGTAAATCCTGATACAACGATAATTGTCTGGTCTCCTATATCTAACAGTCCAATTGGTATGGCTGTTAAAGAAGGTAATAGTGAATTGCTTGCACAGGCTAACGAGTTCATATCAAAAATGAATGAGCCCGGAGGTCTATTAGATGAACTAAAAGAAAAATGGGACGATACAATTAAGGAGACATTAATTAAACACGGAATCGAGTATTACCTAAATGAAGACTAAGGTATTTAATTATTTATTAGCGATATTAACAGTAGCAGCATTTGCCGCTGCTATAGTTTTAAGGCAAGATAGTACTTTTGATTTGGCTTTACTAGCGGATTACAAAGGAATGCTGGTTCAAGGTTTTTTTAACGCTATACTTTATAGTGTAATAGTGTTAATAGGAAGTTTAATAGTAGGATTTATCATGTACATCATGGTCAAGAGTAACTGGGGATATTTTAGATCTTTAGCAGACGTTTTGACTGAAATTATATATGGTACTCCTTTACTTGTTCTAATAGTTATTATGGCATATGTGATAGGACCGGCTTTTGGAACCCATAACCGTACTGCGATGGGGCTACTGGCAATGACAGTTTATATGGCACCATATATGACGAATGTTTATAAAGCTGCGATATCATCGATATCAGAAGCTCAGTATATGGCTATGAAATTGTTTGGATTTACTTCATACCAAAAATATAGATATTTGATAATCCCACAAGTAGTAAGACAATTAATGCCTCCGATGATGAATAACTTTTCATTGATCATCAAGGGTAGTGCTTTACTTAGTGTAATCAATCGATTTGAAATATTCTATGTTATTAAAGTCGCACAATCAAAAACCTTTGCTTTTTTGGAAGGGTATATAGTGTTGTGGATTTTGTATTTAGTAATAACACTACCTCTTTCGCAATTAACGAAGTATATTGAAAGAAGGTATGGTGTATGAGACTAAAAATAGTCAATTTATCTAAAAGTTATGACATAAATGTTCTGAAAGATATTTCATTAAGTATTGAAGGATACAAGTCAGTAGCGATAATTGGAGCTAGTGGATGTGGAAAATCAACTTTTTTAAGATTATTGTCTGGAGTTGAATTTCCAGATAATGGTTCTATCCAAGTTAACGATTATAATGTTAATATAGATTATGTGGCTGATTATCAAAAGAAGATAGGATTTGTGTTTCAAAATCATAACCTTTTTCCTCACTTAAGTTTAAAAAGGAATATATCGCTGATACTTGAGAAAACAAGAAATCATACTTTTGAAGAAGCAGATGAAAAGGCCGCAAAGTACTTAACTCAATTCCATCTTGAAGATCAAATGCATAAGTTACCTAAAAATGTTTCGGGAGGACAATCTCAAAGAGCATCTATTGCTAGAGCTTTATCTATAGACCCTGAGATATTGCTCCTAGACGAGCCTACTGCATCATTAGATCCGATTTTAACATATGAAGTTCTTGAGGCAATCAAACAACTTAAGAACATCGGGAAAGACACGATTTTCGTGACACATGAAATCAGTTTTGTTAAGGATTTTGCAGATTATGTAATTTTCATGAAAGATGGTAAAATAGTAGAGCATGGAAAACCAGAAATTTTAGATAGTCCCAAAGATGTTGCATTTAGAGAGTTCATGACAAAAGTTAAGTAATGGGAGAGAATATGAAAAAGAGAAGAAGAAGATTATTAGACAGAGCAGATGGTAAGTTACTGAGAAAATTATCACATTACAGCAGAATCATTCCATTTGTAATGCCTAAAAGAGTGGACTCAACTGTACAGTACAACCAAAACGTTGATATAGGCAATGCAGAAAAAATTCTTAGGGAAATGAATGAGGAATATAATACAACTGCTGGAATAATGGATTTGGTGATTGCCACTATGATAAGGACTATTTACTAAATGTCCAAAGAAAGCTATAACAAATCGCTAAACTAGACCTGCTCAAATAACGCGCCTCCTGGTTAGCTTAATCGTTTTACGTCAAAATAATAACTGTATATACGTCCTAAATTAATTATACTTGAGGAACTGTATTATGTTTTATTTTGAATCAGGAAATAAACGCTCAAGTTGGTTACATTTATACGTTGCGACTTTTCTATTCTTCGTGTTCCTTAGTTTACTTTTTACACAGCAAGTATTTGCAGATGTAGGAAGGATTGAGTTATATACGATTCAGTCTATGACGTTGACCGATCAGGAATTTCTGATGGATAAAAAAATGGTAGTCTGGTAACTATATCAGGGGAACTGCGATATCCACGTAAGAAAATGGAGAAATATCCTGTGGTTGTCCTGGTTCATGGGTCTGGTGGCATGTCTGGTTATATAGATGACTGGGCCCAGGAGATCAACAAGATGGGCGCAGCTGTATTTTTGCTCGATAGTTTTACAGGTCGTGGGCTTTATAAAGTCAATAACGACCAGAGCAAACTTGGTCGCCTTACTATGATAGTAGATGTTTACCGTGCTCTAGATTTATTAGCGGAACATAAACGTATTGATCCTAAATAGATTGTAGTAATGGGTTTTTCTCGTGGTGGTCAAGTGACTTTGTATTCGAGTATGAAACGCTTTCAACGGTTACATGGTTCTAGTAATGAGTTTTCAGCGTATATAGCATTTT
>CAJYBF010000168.1 GCA_913064935.1 uncultured Mollicutes bacterium | reverse complement strand
ACAGCCACGTGATTTAGCGTATAAAAGCCCTGCTGTTTTATATTGCTCAACGTATCTCGCGTGACGGTATGTGGACGCATGATCATGCCAATGAGAGGCGGGTTTGCACCGACATGAACAATAGAGCTCACTATAGCCAAATTGTTTGTAACGCCGTTTGTTGTACCCACCAAAGTCGCCGATTTAAAACCAGACAAACTATTAATTAGGTTTGCGCGGTAGCGCTGTGCAAGGGCGTCTATATCACCGCGGGTAAACTGCTTAGTCATTCTCTCTTTCTGCCTCTATCTGAATGTCATCACCGTGCTGATAAGCAGTAAGCTCAATGGGCTGACAACACACTTGGCAGGCGAGCACTTGTACTTGGCCAACATCGTTAATTTCAGCTATTACAACATCATTTGGAGCCATGCAGTAAGGACAGGAAAAGCCCATGGAACGAGTTAAACTCATATTTAAATGCCTTTGTAATCACTAATGCTATTTGTTACGTAATGCAAAGACGAGTGGATTTTCTTTTAGACACGCCCCTTGTATCTGATTTTAAGAGAAAAGGACAAGACTGCCATTTGACGCTTATGAGTAATCAGAAAACTGGGTGCACAAATAATAGATGTGATAGACGAAAAAGGTGACCTTGTGGCAAATAAAGTCGGTCAATGCCCGTGCTGTAATAGAGAAACTCGCCTTACTTACCATCATCTTATACCGCGAAAAATGCACAGGCGTACCTATTTTAAAAAGCACTTTAGCAAAGCGGAGCTTCAGGGCGGCATTTACATTTGCAGACAATGTCACAGCGGTATACATCGGTTTTATGATGAGATGACGTTGGCCAAACACTACTTCAATTTGCTCAGTCATTTTATAATGACTTATTGCTTTTGTAGCATAAGAAAACATCGATTCGTCTCGTTCGATTGTTTTAACAAAAATATCACCTGATATACTTGCGAAGTTTATCGCAGAGTATCCGATAGCTGTACCAACTTCAAGAATACGCTTCACATTGTTTTTTTTAATAAATTCTAAAATAAACTCAAGCCCATCATCTTCAATAATCGGCACATTATTATCTATAGCATATTGCTTTAAATCCATTATTCTTCAGATTGGAATGTTCTAAGTACTTCTTCAATCATAGCCCACTCTTTCTCATCTAAGATGTCTTCTAATTCTCCCATACCTTCTTCACTCTCAATATAGCTAGATGCGTATACATCGCCCTCTTCATTTTCAATCGGTGTGTACAGTACATAATTTTTTTTAAACTCATCTGAAGTGAAAGTGAAAATAATTTCACATAACATTTCAGTTCCATCTTCTAACTCAATATTTAATATTTGATCTTGTGGTAAGTCAGTCATATTATATCTCCCATAAAAATCTATTTTGAATCCAAATATCCTTGTAGTATTAATGTTGCGGCTAGTTTATCTACATGCTGTTTTCTTTTCTTTCTACTTAAATCAGCAGAAATCATCATTCGTGTGATTTCTCTTGTTGAAAGTCTTTCATCCCATAATACAACATTTAAGTCGTATTCTTCAAGCATTGCCTTAAACTTTTCGCTTATTTTAGCTCGCTCGCCAATTGTGTTATTCATATTCTTAGGATAACCAAGAACTATTTGATTAGTATTGTGAGTTTTAGACAAGCTTACTACATACTCTTTCGCTGCCTTATAATCATTATCCCTAAACCTATGTATTTCTATAGGCGATGCTAACATTTCAAATTTGTCTGAGATAGCTATTTCTATTGTTCTAGATCCTAAGTCTAATCCAATTATTTTCATACTAGTTCCTTGACTCTTTCAATTGCCTTATTTACCTTATTCGCATCTTTACCACCTGCTTGTGCGATATTTGGTCTACCTCCACCATTACCACCACAAATTATCGCGGCTTCTTTTACTATCTTACCGCAATGAACGTCATTATTACTTTTAGCTACAAAAACAACTTTTCCTGAAACAACATTTGCGATAAAGACAAATCCTGTTCCAAGTTTATCAAGTAAAGCATCAACTATTTGTTTAAGGACATTACTATCATAGTTATCTACTCTAGCAATTAATGTATCTCCATCAATAAACTTATCAAAGGCTGATAAGTCACTTAAAGCAAGTTTCTCAACACTTCTTTTAACTTCCTTGTCCAACTCTTTTACAAGTTCCTTAACATTATCTAATTCTCTTCTTTTATTTATTACATCTTGATAACTTCCTAAATAATTATCATTTAATTCATAATCAAACTCTATTTCAACACCTTTAGAAGTCGCTTCACTTACTAATTTATTAGCTTTTTCAAGTAAGCTTTTAATCTCAGAATCATATACACTAACGTATTCATTGATGTTATCCACACCATCATTTGTCAATGCTTCAATTCTGAAAATACCTGAACCTTTACTCTCTACTGAAGTTATTGCTAGTTTATCAATTTCAGAAGTATTCTTAACATGAGTTCCACCACATAAATCAAGTGTGAAATCTCCCATGTTAACTACTCTAACAACATTTCCATACTTTTCACCAAATTCAGCAGTTGCTCCCATTGATTTTGCATCTGCTAAAGATTCTTCTGTTATTTTTACAACTAGTGATCTTTTAATAACTTCATTTACTTTTTGTTCTATATGTAAAATTTCATCATCGCTTAGTGACTCATAATTATTAAAGTCAAATCTTAGGTTTGTCCTAGAAACGTTCGAACCACTTTGTGTGACATGAGTTCCTAATTCATCTCTTAGGACTTTAAATAATAAATGTGTAGCAGAATGATTAGAAGTCGTAAATTTTCTTCTACTAACATCAACTAAAGCTTCCACCTTTTGCCCAACTTCTAAATTAAAGTTCGCATTATCAATATAATGGATGAACTGCCCATTAGGCATTTTTTGTACATTTTTAACATCATAAGTAATAAGTCGTCCATTCTTTTCTATCATCAATATTCCTGTGTCAGGAGTCTGTCCACCGCTTTCAGCATAAAATTGAGTTTTATCCAAAACTATACCTCTTCCAAATAAAGCGATTACTTTAGAATCATATTCTAAATACTCGTGTCCCACAAACTCAGATTCTAAATCAAAATTAATGAAGTCCTCATCTTGAACAGACATACTAGAGTCATTCACTCTAGCGCTTCTTGCGCGTTCTCTTTGTTTTTCCATTTCATTATTAAATCCTTCAACATCTACGCTTAGATTATGATCATCAGCATATTCAACAGTTAATTCAATTGGGAATCCGTATGTATCATATAGTGTAAATGCATCAAAACCTGTTATTTCCTTAGTCTTAAGATTCTCTATCATTTTAAGTCCTTTTTCTAATGTATCAAAGAACTTTTCTTCTTCTGTTTTTATCACTTTTTTAATTATAGCTATTTTATCATTTAAAAATGTATAATGTTGACCCATATTGGAATCAACAATATCCACTAAGTTATACATAAATGGCTCTTTGAAGCCAAGTGCTCTTGCATGTTTTACAGCTCTTCTTAAAATTCTTCTTAAAACATAACCTCTACCTTCATTACTTAAAAGCGCACCATCTGCAATTGCGAAAGTCACTGCTCTAACATGATCAGCGATAACTTTAAAAGCGATTTGCCCTTCATATTTAACTCCAGACAACTTCTCTATTTCCTTTATCGTTGGTAAGAACAGATCAGTTTCGAAATTCGTTTCTGCATTTTGAGAAATACAAACAAGTCTTTCAAAACCTACTCC
>CAJYBF010000167.1 GCA_913064935.1 uncultured Mollicutes bacterium | reverse complement strand
GAAGCATATAAAGTCGCACAGGAAAAAATTAATTCACTATATAAAAATAGAGCATTGTGGGCAGAAATTTGTGTCGCAAATATCGCTAATTCTTCTTTCTTTTCAACTGATAGAACAATTATGAATTACATCGATGATATTTGGAAAATAGATAAAATATAAGAAAAGTTGGCTTTTAGCCAACTTTTTTCATTATAGTTATATTATTTCCCTCAAAACTTCCAAAAATAACTTCGCAATCAGAAGTATCATACTCATATGAATTACTATTACTGTTGATGATTACAATAAGTTCTTCTTTCAGTTTAATCTTATACTCAACAACTCCGAGAGACAGAACATTTATTTTTACGCAATCTCTAATATCTTCTTTACTTGCTAATCTAAAATGCGGATACAATTTCCTAAGTTTTATTAACTGTTTTGTATATTCTATTAAATCATTATGTTCTAAAACTAGATCCCAATTAATTTTATTTATCTCATCACTTTTATCATATGAGTTATGCTCTCCAAACTTTGTTCTTAAGAATTCTATACCTGAATGGAGAAAAGGAATTCCTTGTGATATCAAAATAAGAGCTATAACTAGTCTTTGTTTTTCTTTTATGTTTTCTTCATTAACATCAATTAATTTATCAAATAGAGTAAAATCGTCATGACACTCTACATAATTAATAGAATGATATGGCTCTTTGAAATACGCCTCATCTTCAAAGTCAATAATACTACCACATAAGAAATATCCTAACCTGTACGATTGTTTGTTGTCTGATATTAATCCTAGTGATTTATCAATAAACAGTTCCCCTTTTAAAAAATTTCTGAACTTATCATTAAAGAACCCAACATTTCCAAGTTCTAGATGATTTGGAATTATCGCCTTTTCATTATCATGAAGTGCTGTGTTCAAGTTCCAACCTTCACTATACTTCCTTAATGATTTATCTATCTTGTTACGATTAGTCCTTATGTCATTTATTAAATCTATGTGATGAATACCCATTAGATCAATTCTAAAGCCATCTATCCCATACTCTTTGTTCCAATATAGTATTGAGTCTATAATATATTTTGAGACCATTCTTCTTCTACTTTCGGTATCGTTGCTACACCCAGTTCCATTACTTAGTGTCCCTTCGTTATTATATCTAAAATAATAACCAGGCATAGTAAGATTAAATGGATGGGTTAAAACGTCGTATACGTGGTTATACACCACGTCCATATTAACCCTAAGTCCTCGTTTATGGAATTCAGCGATCAATGTTTTAAGTTCAATAATTCTTGAATACGGATCACTTGGATCTATACTGTATGAACCCTCAGGAACATTATATTGTGAAGGATCGTAGCCCCAGTTGTATTTAGCAAATTGGTCGGTTTCATCCACAGTTTGAAAGTCATTAATAGGCATTAATTGAATATGAGTAACGCCTAAGGATTCAAGATATTCTAGCCCGCCTATTTCACTTTCTAATAGCCCGATGAATTTACCCTTATTAGTAACAGAAGCATCTTCATAAGTAAAATCTCTGATATGCATCTCATATATTACTGCATCTGTATAGGAATCCACTGGATTTAGTGAGTTTAGGAACAAATCAACATTTGCTTTTTGTAAATCAATAACAAAGCTGCTCGAGCCATTCGCACTCGATGATATTGCATATGGGTCAATGCTCTCAACCCATTTATGATGTATCCACACTTTATACTTATAGGGAAGTTTATCGCAATCCCTTTCAACAGATACTTCCCACACGCCCTCACTTCTAGTCATCTCAATTTCATCATCGTCTAAAAGAAGAATCGCTTTTGTTGCGATTGGTGACCAAACTCTAAAGGATGTTTTACTATTTGTGTACTCGAAACCAAGAAACCCATCGTAAAAAAACATTTCATCAAATCTAGGATCACGTACACAATCACTGAAAATAAGAGGAACCTTCTCCTCTCCTTGAATAATGAAATAGTCTTTCGAAAAATCAATTCTAGAATACTTAATTTCTGAGTACTCATTAACTTCTAGTAACTCTAGTTCGCCAGAATCAGAAATATATATATTTTCATCAGTATGGTTTGTAATTTTAATTAAATCTATTCTAATCAGATGAGCTTCCATATTTCATCTCCTTATCAATCATATTATAACAAAATTCTACTGCTTCGATAAAGAAAAAAGGAAATCTTTTACAAAAATTTCCCCAATTTATTTGATTGATTCATTAAAATACTTGATTCAAATGTCTTAATAAGTTCATCATCCTCAAGACCGATTCCCAACAGAGTTGTATAAAAACTTTCATCACTCATATCCCACAAGTATTTACTGAGTGATCCTGGAATAGTGTTAACTTCGTTTACGTATAATTTATCTCCTTTAAAAACATCTAATCTTACTACACCAGATAAGCCTAATAATTTAAACACTTTAACTCCAAGAATTTTGACTACGTCATCATATATCATTTTGTTTCTTTTGAATTTATTCTCCTATTTCTTATCAAAGGTGTAGACTTCATCAGAAATATCCTCAGCTCCTCTTACGGTCACATCATTTCCTTTTCCTATAATAGAAATAGTATATTCTAATTTATCTATAAAGCTCTCTACTAAAACTTTGTCATCATATTTTAAAGCAACTGTAATAGCATCAATCAACTCTTGCTGATTGTTACAAACCTCTATACCTATACTCGAACCTAATGTAGCTGGCTTAACAACTATAGGATATTCTAACTCTTCAACATAAGTTAGCGTAGACTTATAATTTTCAAACCATTCATATCCATAAAACCATCTATAATCTACTACATTAAACCCGTTAACCTTTAACAAATCTTTGAAAATAATTTTATCTTGGCAAACAGCACTTGGAATAAGTGCGCTCGAGCTACTTGGAATTTGATAAAAGTCCAGAAGAGCCTTTATAGATCCATCTTCTACATTTTTTCCGTGCACAACAGAGAAAACAAAATCAACTTTCTTAGTGAGAAATCTTTTGATTCCCCCTTTTACAAAATGATATTTAGACCCTTTCTTTTTTTTCTTGAATTCATCTACACTGAAAAACTTCTTACTCACTAACAACTCGTTATCCTTTGAGATGTACATTGGTATTACATCCCATTGCTCTTTAATTTGGTTCATTACTTGAACTGCTGATATTATTGAAATATCATGTTCGACGGAATGACCCCCAAAGATTACTCCTACTCTCATATTTCCCCCTAATAATTATCTGGCAAATCATTTTCAAGTAAAAGAGTTGCTCTTTTACCATCATAAATTCTATTAAATAGTTTCATCGCCTCAGCGATACTCTCTACTGCAAATAGATTATTATTCGTTAGGTGCTTGCCTATGTGCTTTGCATTATCGCTAGTCAATATCACTACATCACAAGTTTCCTCAATTTTTAGAGCTAAGTTTTTATGTTCACTTTCGGTTTGGTTACCTAACTCAACCATACCAGGCGTAATTAAGTATTTATCCCCTTCCATTAAATCAAGAACATCAAGAGCCATCTCAAATCCTAATGGATTGGAATTATATGTGTCATTAATTATAGTTAATCTTCCATTTCGTTTTAATTCTAATCTTATTAGTTTAATCACGTTTGTTATCCCCTTTCATAATATTAAAAAAGTAATCTTCTAATCCATTGGGGAATTTTTGTATTACTTCCGATAATGTTACCTCCTCAATAATTTTTCCCTTTGCAATTATACCTATTGTATCAGCCACATGCTCACCTTCAATAAGAATATGAATTGTTATAAG
>CAJYBF010000166.1 GCA_913064935.1 uncultured Mollicutes bacterium | reverse complement strand
ATGCAACTAGAGCAATTGATTATTACAAAAAATCTATGGCCTTATCTGAACCGTATAGTTATTCGTTTTTTAACTTGGGTGTTATCTTAAAAGATAATAGTCAATTCGATGAAGCTATAGTACTTTACACTAAAGCTATTGAAATTAATGAGGACGCAGTCTTTTATTATAATCGTGGGTGTGCTTATAGTATAGTAGGAGATTTAGAATGTGCGAAAAAAGATTTAGAAAAGTCTTTTAAACTAAATCCTAATTTGAAGGAATATTCTAAGAAGGACTCTGAGTTAAGTAATTTACATAAATGGTTGATGAATTAATCATCAACTTTTCTTTTGCCTATACTAAAGTGTTTTTTTGGCATATATAAAAGTGAGTATAAAAACTGTTAAGGAGGCAAAATGGAAAAATTTGATATGTTCTACAATAATCAAAATAGATTGAACAATTATGAAGAGGACTATAATGAACCTGAGCAAACATTCGTTAGTTCAAATGGCAAATCAACGATAGACTACAATGTGAAGTTAAATGATAATTTATATAATATAGCGAAGGAATATGGAACTACTGTAGCAGAGTTATTAAAAGTAAATAATTTGACTAGTACAATGATCTATCCTAATCAAGTACTACTAATCCCTTATCAAAAAGATAACGGTATGTATTATAAGGAATATTTAACTGTGCAAGGTGATTCTTTGAGTAGTATATCTAATACGTTCAATATACCAACTGATGTTTTAATGATGTACAATGATGTCCTGAAATTACAATTAGAGCCTAATCAGCCAATTAGGGTTCCAATAGAAGAACAACAGTACGTTGTTCAAGAAGGAGAAACAGTTCAGTCACTCATAGAAAAAACAGGTTTAAGTTGCAGAAAAATTATGAACCTAAATCAAGATAAATGGCTAAAACCTGGTGAAACAATAATAATTAAGTAAAGGCGCTTTAATAAGTGTCTTTTTATTGTTGATTTATGAACTGATGAGATGTAAAATAAAGTATAAATAATGAAGAGGTGAATTATGAAAAAGGAAATAATCACTAAGGATGCACCTGGGGCAATTGGACCTTACTCACAAGGAATTAATTTTGGTAGTTTTCTTATAACAAGTGGTCAATTACCAATTGATCCAGTTACTAAAGAGATGCCAAAAGATATAAAAGCTCAGACTAGGAATGCTTTGTTAAATGTACAAGCTGTATTAAAGGAAGATGGATATACTATGAACGATGTAGTGAAAACAACTGTTTTTCTAGATGACATAACTGATTTTAGTCAAATGAACGAAGTATATGCAGAGTTTTTCTCTAAACCATATCCTGCAAGAAGTGCATTTGAAGTTGCGAAGTTGCCTCTAAGTGCAAAAGTTGAAATTGAAGTTATCGCGACTAAGTAAAAAAACAATCAAGAGATTGTTTTTTTTGTTTAATTGAAATTGATTATGATATAATAATAGAGGTGATATTATGGGAAGTTATATTAATGTAATTGGAGCTGGGCTTGCTGGATCAGAGGCCGCTTGGCAAATAGCTGAAAAGGGATTAAAAGTAAGACTTTTTGAGATGAGACCTCAAGTGAAAACTCCAGCACATCATACAGATTTTTTTGCGGAATTAGTATGTTCTAACTCGCTTAGAAGCAATAGTTTAGAAAATGCTGTTGGTGTTTTAAAAGAAGAAATGAGAAATTTAAGCTCATTGATCATTAAAGCTGCTGATAAGTTTATGATACCTGCTGGTGGTGCATTAGCAGTAGATCGAGATGAATTTTCTAAGTGGATTACAAAACAATTAACAAACCATAAAAACATAGAAGTTGTTTACGGGGAAGTTTCTAAGATACCTGAAGGACCAACCGTTATAGCAACAGGACCTTTGACGAGTGATAAATTAAGCGAATCTATAAGGGATTTTATTGGAATGGAGTATCTATCATTTTTTGATGCTGCTGCTCCAATTGTCTCAAAAGATTCAATAGATATGAGCAAAGTCTTTTTGAAAAGTAGATATGACAAAGGAGAAGCTGATTATATAAATTGTCCTATGAATATTTTGGAGTTTAATAAATTTCATAATGAATTAATTAAAGCAGATACCGTTATTTTGAAAGACTTTGAATTAAATGTTTTTGAAGGATGCATGCCATTTGAAGTGATGGCTAAACGTGGAAAAAAAACGCTTCTGCACGGTCCAATGAAACCTGTTGGGCTTGAACAAAATGGAATTAGACCATACGCAGTTGTTCAACTAAGACAAGATAATGCGGCTGGAGATTTATATAACATTGTAGGATTTCAAACTAATCTTAAATTTGCTGAACAAAAAAGAATACTTCAAATGGTTCCTGGCTTAGAAAATGTAGAGATCATTAGATATGGTGTAATGCATAGAAATACTTTTATTATTAGCACTAAAGTTCTTAAAAATACATACCAAAGTAAATTAAGAAAAGATTTATTCTTTGCTGTTCAAATGACAGGAGTAAAAAGATACGTAGAAAGTGCTGCTAGCGGGCTTCTTGCAGGACTTAATATTATTAAGTTCATTCAAGGAGATGAAATGTTTTCTTTGAGTAGTAAGTCAGTAATTGGGTCTATGGTTAATTATATTTCTAATCCCGGTGTTATGAATTTTCAACCTATGAATGCTAATTATGGTTTGATGCCGAGTATAGAGGAAAAACATTATAAAAGAGATAGAAAAAGATTGTATGGGGAAAGAGCTATAGAAAGTTTAAAAGATGAATTCAACCTTAATTGATGAGTTTGTAAGGTACTTAGAAAGCAAGAATTATTCGAACCATACAATCGATAGTTATATAAGAGATATAAATACACTCTCTTCATTCATAGAAAGTGAAGGTTTTGGGTCACTAACAGATGCGAATGATGCTTTAGCTAGATTCTTTTTAGGATTTTTATACGAAAAAAGTTATTCTAGAAGAACTATAGCTAGGAAAATATCAAGTGCAAGAACATTTTATTCGTATTTACGAAATGAATCATATATTGACAACAATCCATTTGATACATTAACGATTCCTAAACTAGAAAAGAAGAATCCGAGATTTATCTATGAAACTGAGATAGATAATTTGTTTAAAGGAATTGATACTTCTAGCGCAAAAGGAAAACGTGACTTTGCTATTTTGGAAACATTATATGGATGTGGTTTAAGGGTCAGTGAACTTTGCGGCTTGACTCTGAAAGATTTGGACTTTTACCAAAATTTAATTTTAGTTCATGGTAAGGGTAGCAAAGATAGATTCGTCCCGATTCATAGTAATGTTGTTGACAGTATAAATGATTATTTGAATTACTCTAGAACAGAATTTTTAGCGAGAAGCGAAAATTTTAATGAGGAAAAATTGTTTGTTAACTTTAAAGGGACAGCACTGACTCCCCGCGGAGTAAGAGTTATTTTGAACAGTATCATAGAAAAGTCTAGTGAAAATATTAAATTAAGTCCACACATGTTAAGACATAGTTTTGCTACTCATTTACTAAATAATGGTGCCGACTTAAGAAGTGTTCAAGAATTACTTGGACATTCACATTTATCTAGTACGCAAATATACACTCAGGTCTCTAAGGAGACACTTAAAGAATCATATATGGCACAGCATCCGCGTGCAAGGAAGAAGGAATAACATGAGGGGTTTTAAGGTAGCTAAAGGATTTGAAGATAAAGACGTGATAATATCTAAAAGAAGTACAAAACTTAGTGCTGTGTATGATATGGCTCTAGTTGAAGATTTGACAATAGAACCTAAAGGAATCG
>CAJYBF010000165.1 GCA_913064935.1 uncultured Mollicutes bacterium | reverse complement strand
ATGCTGATGTATCAGCATATACTTCATCATTAATTTTGAATTTTGAAACATCAGGTCCAATTGATTCTACGATTCCTGAAACATCAGATCCTAGAACTTTACTTGGAGGTCCAAATGGATGTCCTAGCCTAATAAGAGGATGTCCTTTTAACAGCTCAATATCAGCTGAATTAATTGAAGTAGCTGCAATTTTCACAAGAATCTGATCCCTTTTTGGTATTGGTTTTGCTACTTCCTTTTCCTTTAACACTTTAGGTAGACCATATCTTTTATATATAAATGATTTCATTCCACACCTCATTTCAACGTTTAAACAATCAGAATAATATTTAGAATATAGAATTATTATACCATTTATATTTCTTTTCAATAATTCAAGCAACCATAATATAATATAATTTAAAAATATATCAGATGAACTTGACACAAACCATAGTTATTACTATAATGATAATATCAAAATAAATATTACAAGAGGTGATAATATGGATAAAAGTAATGCACAAATTCTAGAAGAGGAGTTCCTCAAGTCTTACGATATAACAAAATTCGATAGACCTTCAGTTACTGTAGATATTCTTCTACTTTCAATTATTGATGAAGAGACTAATAATTATCGAAAACTTCCTGAGAAAAACTTAGAATTACTTCTTATTAAAAGACTTGATCATCCCTATAAAAATAAATGGGCGCTTCCCGGTGGTTTTGTGAAGATCTATGAAAGCTTGGAGACAACAGCATATAGGGAATTACTAGAAGAAACAAATGTATCTGGCATTTATTTAGAACAACTTTATACTTATGGGAATTTAAAAAGAGATCCTCGAGGTCGCATTATTTCTACCGCTTATATGTCTTTAGTAGATTCACAAAAATTAACGGTAAAACCTGGTACTGATTCAGTAGCTACGAAATGGTTTAAGGTTGATATAAATCTAATCAATACTGAAAAAGAAGTTTCTGATTCAGGTATTATAGAATTTAAAGACTATGAACTTATTCTCACTCATAACGACATTATACTTAAGGCTGTTATTAGAAATGTAAAAAAAATAACGGGAAATAAAGTAGAGACTTCAAAAGAAATTTTACTAAACAACGATATTGCATTTGATCACGCCGACATAATTCAGTACGGTATCGCTCGACTACGTAATAAAGTAGAATATTCTAGTATCGCATTCAACTTAATGCCAAGTACATTCACTTTGTCAGAATTACAAAAAGTATACGAAGCAATCCTTGATAAGGATTTATTAAAAGCCAATTTCAGACGTAAAGTATCAAAAATGGTTACCGAAACAAGTAAGTCTACAGGAAGTAATATTGGACATAAACCTGCGAAACTATTTACATTTAACTCCAATTGGGAATAAGAAACTTAGACATAAAACATGGCTCTTTAAACTTTGTCGCGGAAACTGACACTGTTTAAAGGGCTTTATTACCCATTTTTTAACATTAATGAATCTATTTAAGGTACGTGGCAAGAGTTACATATTATAGAGCAAAAGAGAAGATTAAAAAAGTATCAGAGGAAAAGGAGATTTTATAATGAAAATTGATTGTAATGTAATTAAGGATTTAATGCCCTTATATATAGATAAAGTATGCAGTAACGAAAGCAAACAATTAATTGAGGATCATTTGACCAATTGTAAATTGTGTCAGAATACTTACAAAAATCAAACAACATCAATTACACTTGACAGATCTTTTATAGACGAGAACTTAGAAGCCAAAAACCCTTTTAAAAAAATTAAAAGTAGAAACCTAGTTATGCTAGGGATAACCGGAAGTGTGGTTGGTACAGTAATTGGAGTAAGTGCAGGTATCTTAACTAGTTCAGATGTATATTTAAAACCCTCAATGATCGGTGCGATTGTTGGAACATTCATTGCTATAGTAATTACTCAGTTATGGAGAAGTAGGAAGCAGTAATATAATCTAATAATTTGTAAACTCAAAACCTATAGAATAGTTGCCTCACAAAGGGTGAATATGAAGTAGGTTTTTTTTATTAGAAAAGGCATTTAATAGGAATTAAGTCTGTAATAAAACCTTGATTCCTGTTAGACAAATAAAAAAGCACCATGCTTTTGCCTGATTCTCGTGTGTCATAATGGGGCGACTGAAGAGTGTCCTACCCACGAAAACAAAAAACTGGAAGATTTCTCTTCCAGTTAGCGCATATAATGGTGCGGGTAATCCCGCATGTTACTATGTGCATACTTTATCACTCGATCTGTGTAATTATTTTAGTATAACTGATCTCGTATGTACAAATATTTAGCGTAATATCACTTTGACTCTTCTTTGTTCTTTGGAAACCTCTTAAATAAAGATAGTACTACCATCAAGATAGGTATTCCAATTTGCAAGGGGAAATGTAGATAGATTGGCACTATTTCAAGTCCCACATCAAAGAATCTTAAAATACTTTGATTACTAAACATTGCAAACATAAAGATAATTATACCAAGGAAAATATTAACTAGTAATTTGTTAGCTTTCTTGAAGACACTTACAGTTAATGCTGAAGAGGCATAGAATAAGACTAAAACTTTCATAAAGGAAATGAAGATTATGAGAGCAAATATTATAACATCTATTTTTTCTAAAAAAGGAACGAGAATCAACTGTGCAATAATCATTATTGGATAAGTAGTTATTTCCGCTAAAACCGGATCAAGAGTGAGAGTATCTACACAAAAAAACAGCACCATAATTATTGCATTAATTATTACTGTTAAGTAGACAAATTTCATAGCTTTCTTGGTGTCCTTAACATTTTTAAAGTATACCAAAACAACAACTATTTCGCCGAATAGTACCATAAATTGAGTAGATGACCATTCCAGTATTGGAGCCCAACCTCTTTCAAGAATAGGTGTAAAATTATTTACATCCGTAGCAGTAGTGAAGTGACCGAAAACTTCAAGCACAAAAGCTATCATAATGAAAGAAAACATAATTACACTTATTCTACCAAGTGCATCGACTCCCAAATTGATGCAATAAATCAGAACAGGAAGCGCTGCTAAATAAATCGCATATTTCGGAGTGTTCAACAGCAAAGTTATATCTAGTAGATAATATAAGTCTTCCATTACCCTATATGCAATGTAAATAAAATATCCCGCGTATATGAGTACGATAATTTTACCTATTGATTTTCCAAAGGTATTTTTAATTATCATCGAAAGATCAGAATGAGGATGTTTTATAATTAACACCCAATAAAAAACCAGTATAATCATCTCAATTCCAAGACACATTAATATGCCAATCCATCCATCTTGAAAAAGTGGTTTTGGTAGGCCTAGGATAAAAATAGAAGCATTATTAAGGAAGAACATTAAAGTGAACAATTGAAAATAAGTTATAGTCTTTTTTTTATCCAAAGCCTTCACTCCTATTTTTTTGTGATAGGTTTAGTCAATACACCTGTATCCTCTATAAACATATCTACTGTAATATTTATTGTTGCTTTCGCGTACTCATTTGGCCATTTATCCTTAAGGGTTTCCCAATTTGTCGGGTTGTCTCGACGTAATAATTCCCCAAACCCAACAATATCACTTTTCATTAGTTGTGTTTTTATTAATATATCACTTAGTTTACTTTGCATCTTTTTCTCAAATAATGAGCTGATGTAGTCTAAATCCTCGGTTTCCATCTCTGACTTGCATCCCACTTCAGTTAATGCAGAGTCTATTGATATTTTCACATCAAAGATGGGTGTTTCTCCACTGTAGTGTACTTCTATTGAACTTTCTGATTTGTGCGTTAACATGGCATAATTACAGCCTTGAT
>CAJYBF010000164.1 GCA_913064935.1 uncultured Mollicutes bacterium | reverse complement strand
AAATGGAGACGGGAAATCAATTCCAGACACTTACCGTTTAATTCAAGCAGATGCAACATTTGCGGATTACCCAACAGCTAGGGATGCAATAACTACTAATGATTTGGTAGTTGGGATTCATCAAGCACAAATATCTACTTTAACAGATATTGTTGCTCATGAAAGCAAACAAATCATTGGGGATGAGTGGGTTGAACAAACTCAACTACTTGTCGATAGAATTATAGAAGATCAAACAACATATGGAATTTTGACATCTGTATCTGGTGATGAAGTAACAGTTGCTAATATTGAAGGAGTTACTTTAACAAATGTCGAAGTATATTTAGATTTAGTCCAAAATATACTGAACGGTGAAGCAAATTTCACCGAGTATGACACAGTTGAGGATGAACCGAAAGTTGGATTGTACACTTCAGGTATGTACTTTGGTACTACTGAGCGCTTACTTGGTGATTCAATCAACTATAACACTTCATTCGTTGCTGTTGATACATACGGTCGTATTGCTGGAGTTTACACTGATGCAACTTATGAGTCAGATATAGATGATGGCCATTCAACCAAATGGATTTTAGATGAAGCAGGGTTTGAAATGAATGATGGTTGGGAACCTCATGCGAGAGCTTTTGGTGAGTCAGTTGTTAAAAATCAAGGAGTCGATGGATTTACTTATTATCAAACTAAAGGATTTGAAGAAGAAGTATCTATGCCTCAGTATGAAAACGGGAAATTTTTATTCAATTTGAATGAAGATGGAGAAAGTTATGAGCATATTTACTCAGATCAAATGTCTGGTTGTTCAGTAGGTATTGAGGCTATGGTATCTTCTACTGACAAAGCGATTTCTAAAGCAAGTAATTGGGAATTTGTAGATGGAACTTATTTCGTTACTGGAACTGGTTATTTGAAGCACGATATAGTTTATGTAAACGTAGATGAGGGATTGATAGAATCAATTTTTATAGATTCTACTCAACCTACAAATCAAGCTCAGGTACTTAGAGATGATGATTACTATGACGTTTATACTGTTACACTAGAATGGGAAAACGATGCTGGAGAAGATCAAGAAACAGATATAGCCATTTATTATGATGGTAATGATTACAGATCTATAAAAGATGTAAACTTTAAAGACGACAACTCTAATGATTACGATAAAGATGAACGAATATCTTTTGATAATAATGAAGAAACGTCAATAGAACCTATCATAGGTAATACTTCAAGGCAAATATTAGAAAAAAGACTACAAAACTCAGGAAGTTCTAGTTGGGGCAATCAAATAGATTTATTTACTGCCGCATTTGAAGGAGAAGATTCTCCGTACATCATCAACTTGAGACATGATGATGAAACTGATTCAATAGATGGAGTATCAATAGAAGTAAATGACTATCATCAATTAATTATTGAAGCTTTGCTTCAAGCAACTAGTGATGACGCAGAGGAACTATCACTACAAGATAAGTTAGGTGTAGTTAATAACTCAGAAAAAGTAGCTGATGGTACTTATTTTTCTAAACTTGAACCAGATACGTTAGGTGATCAGTATGTTGCTTTCATGCACGTGAGCAATAATGTAATTACATCCTTAGTGTTTGATGCAATTGTAAATGTTGGTGATTTAACAACGTCTAAGAACTCACTAAAAGAAGAATATGGACTTAAAGAAGTATCTAATATTGGTGAAGATGGAGCTGAATGGTACGTTCAAGCTGTTACTTATGCAGAATATGTACTTAATAATCAAACATTAATAATTGAACCAATTGAAGATGAGTATAACTACAAAGAAGACGGTGAATTCGGCGATTCAGAGTTCTTAAATAATGTTGCAGGTGTCTCGATTTCTAAAACTGAATTTGAGGCATTAACTACTGATTTAGTAAGGCAAGCTCTTACCGCAAGAGTGTTAGAAGAGGCAAATATCATTTTGGATCTTCTTAATGACTCTGATGATTTACCGTTAGGAGTTATGATTGGCGATGATGACAATGATTATAGAACTGAACTCAAATTAACTAGAAGAATTGGAGAACTTATCTCTACGACTTTTGAAGTTATATGGGATTCAACAGATGATGATGTCATTGATGTTTCTAGTAATGATGTTTATTATGAAGTTGGAGATGTGGACGAATCTACTGATTGTATTATTACTGCTATATTAGAATACGATAATGTTGAGATAGCTCAAAGAGATATTGAATTTACAGTTGTTACACCGGCTATGGGGAATAAACTTAACTTTGATACATACATAAAAGATCTAGGATTAGCTGACTTGTTATTAGTAGAAGGTTACTACTATGAATTAGATACTCCTGCCATGATAAGAGTGCCTGGTGGTACTTCAAGAATTGACAATGGATTTTTTGCAAACATTGATGGTGTTGAAGAAAGAATAAGCAATTTAAATGATCTACCTGACGGAGAATATACCATTATTTTAAAAGGTGAATACGATGAGGACAAATTTGTGAGTACAGAATTTGATGTAACTGTTTTAGATTCTGAAAATGCAATCGATTTAGTGGCCGATTCTATCGATGCCTCAGGAATAATCGATAATGGAGAAGTAACTAAAGAGTATTTCATGTTAGGAACTGGTATAGAGGTGCTTGGAATTAACGTATACTGGGAAGAAAGACAAGATGATGCAGGAATAGCTACACTTGATGTGGACACAAATGAACTTACAATTCAAAGAAATTATAGTTATGAAAAAATAGGAATTACAGCTAATATTGAGACAGCTGAGCAAATTGGAATTGATTACGAATATATTTCTCTAGTTTATGAGTTTAGAGCGGTTCCAGTAACTGTAGAATTAGCTACTGAAAGAATAAACAATGTACTAGTTGATTCAATACTAGGTGTTAGATATTTTGATACTACCGAGACTATGGTTATTACTGATATAAACTCTAAAATTACAAAACTAAATGATATAGACGATGAAAGAGCGACAATAAGTTGGTCTACAAGTAATGAATCAGTTTCAATCATAGATGGCGATCTTACAGTAGAATCAGGTTTTGAAGGTGATGTAGAAGTAACAGTTAGTATATCCTTAGATTTAAACAACGATGAATATTTATAGATATCAAAAGTATTCATTATTACATTTTTTAAATCATAAATAAAACACCTCATTGAAACTATCAGTTTCAATGAGGTGCTTTTTATAGTTGTGAAGTGATACTATCTATTAACTTGCTTTTCTCCGATTGATTAGCAGAATTCCATACTAATTCAAACAACACTCCTAATCCTGGAAGTGTTTTTTCGTCTTTCCCATCTACTGCATCTACGATAGTTTTATCTAAGTCATCGTGAGATGTGCCTTTTAGGTTTCCTATTACTGCTTGCCTTATATCAACATTCATAATTATACCTCCTTAAACTATTTTTAGATATCTGTATATTTTTATACTAAAATTTGCTAAAATACTTCTAGTACAAAATTTATAATTTACTGTATTTAGGAGAAATATATGAGACTTAGAAAAATTAAAGGAGCCCAGGATCTACTTGATAAGTATGAAGGTATCGTGGTAGCTAATCCTACAAACTATAAGGGTAAATGGAATCAAGTCTTTGGAAACGATAACCCTATTCATATAGAAATAGGATGTGGGAAGGGCCAATTTGTATTTAATATGGCTAAGAAGTACCCAAATATAAACTTTATAGCGATAGAAAAATATGATAGTGTCTTAATTAGAGCTTTGGAAAAGTTTATGGATAAAGAATTTGATAATGTGAAGTTAGTATTATTTGATGCATTTGCACTTGTTAATTTATTCGATTATGAAATAGACAGATTATATTTAAATTTCTTTGATCTATGG
>CAJYBF010000163.1 GCA_913064935.1 uncultured Mollicutes bacterium | reverse complement strand
TTCCATTAAAAAGGGTTATTAAATGAATCACTATTATATGAATAACACCGACCTAAAAAGCGAGCCTAAAGAAATAAAGGCTGTTTTGTGCGGTCGTAATTTCTCTTTTGTAACTGACAATGGAGTTTTTTCAAAAAAAGGTATTGATTATGGATCTAAAGCCTTAATTAAAGCTATGGAAGAAACTTTCAACAATGAGTCAATGAATGGAAAGAGAATATTGGATGTAGGCTGTGGTTATGGACCAATCGGGATTGTTTTGGGTACGCTCTACACAAAACTAAGAATTGATATGGTCGATATTAATGATAGAGCGATCGAATTAGCTAAAATAAATATAAAATTAAACAATATTAGTGATGTTTCTATATTTAAATCTAATTTGTACGAGAATGTGACAGATAAATATTCGATTATTATTTCAAACCCACCGATAAGAGCGGGTAAGCACATCGTGCATGCAATAATAGAAAATGCGCAAGAACAACTTAATGATCTAGGCGAGTTATGGATTGTTATTCAAAAAAAGCAAGGAGCTCCTTCAGCAAAAGAAAAGATAATGAAAATCTTTGGTAACGCTGAAGTAGTGAAACGTGATAAAGGCTATTTTATTATTAGAGGTATCAAGAATACCTGATATAAAATGCGGTTATTTATCCTAATTTAAATATTAAATGAGGGGTGAACTAATGAATTATAAAATTGAAAAAGTTGGTAGACATAGAGAAAGAAGAAATTACTCTAGAGTTAAGTTGAATGCTGAGTTGCCAGGTTTGATTGATATTCAATTAAACTCGTTTAACTGGTTCTTAACTGACGGACTAAAAGAGTTATTCAAATATATTTCTCCAATTGAAAACCATGCAGGAAATATCAAAATGTATTTTGGCGATTATGAGTTTGAAGATCCAATTCATAGTATTGCTGAGTCAAAACGTAGAGAAGTAAACTATTCAAGTAAACTTAAAGTTAATGTTAAGTTGGTATTTGAAGATACTGGTGAGATTAAGGAACAAAAACTTTACTTAGGTGATGTTCCAATTATGACTCCTGAAGGAACATTTGTTATCAACGGTGCTCAACGAGTTATCGTTACGCAAATCATTCGTTCTGCTGGTGTTTATTTCACTAAAGAATTCGATAAGAAAAGAAATGACTTTATATATGGTGGTCAAGTAATTCCAACACGTGGTGCTTGGTTAGAGTTTGAGATTAAATCAAAAGATGAGCTTTATGTGAAATTAGATAGATCTAAGAAATTGGAATTATCTGTATTAGCTAGAGCTTTAGGTGTTGCTACAAATGATGAAATCATCGACTTATTAGGTGATAGTAAACATTTACTAGAAACATTAGCAAAAGATTCTACTACTGATACTGATTCAGCTTTATTAAAAGCATTCAGTACTATTAGAAATGGTGAACAAGGTACTGTTGATGGTTCTAAAGGAACGATCATTGCTCGTTTCTTTGATCCCAAAAGATATGACTTAGCGCCTGTAGGTAGATACAAAGTCAATATGAAATTAGATGTCTTAGAAAGAGCTAAAGGTTTACATTTAGCTCAAGACGTTGTTAATAATGAAACCGGTGAAGTTATCTTAGAAAAAGGTACTTTGATTGATGAGAAAACAGCAAATGTTATTGACAATAATAGAGAGGCAATTAGAAGAGAACTTAATTATTCTGGTAACTGGTTTGATGAGGCGATTTTCGTTGAGTCACTAGATGTTTCTATTAAAAAAGATGATGAGGTTAAAGTTATTAGAATTGTGGGTAATTATTCTAAGGAAACTTTAACAACTATTACTCCTTCTGATATCTTTGCTTCTATGA
This sequence comes from uncultured Mollicutes bacterium, assembly GCA_913064935.1. Taxonomy (GTDB): domain Bacteria; phylum Bacillota_I; class Bacilli_A; order MAG-NZ; family MAG-NZ; genus Zrk6. The sequence continues at coordinate 2,027 of CAJYBF010000163.1, read as the reverse complement.
GTTATTATATTAACTTATTTGATGGAGCTGGTCATGATATGGTAATTGACCATTTACAAAACAGAAGATTAAGATTAATTGGAGAATTAATTCAGAACCAATTTAGAATTGGATTAACTAAAATTGATAAACGTATTCGCGAGAATATGTCTACAAAAGATCCAACAGAAATGAAACCAGGAAATTTAATTGAGAGTAAGCAATTATCTTCAACTATTAAAGAGTTCTTTGGTAGTTCTCAATTATCTCAGTTTATGGCACAAACTAATCCTTTAGATGAGTTAACTCATAAAAGAAGAATTTCTGCCCTAGGGCCTGGTGGATTATCAAGAGAGAGAGCTTCGTATGAAGTTCGAGATGTACATTATTCCCATTATGGTAGAATATGTCCTATCGAAACTCCTGAGGGTCCAAATATCGGACTTATTAACAGTTTGAGTATCTATGCAAAAGTTAATAAGTACGGATTTATTGAAACTCCTTATTATAAGATTGATAAGAAATCTGGAAAAGTATTAGATGATAAGTTAGTATACTTATCTGCTGATATGGAAGAAGCATTCATAATTGGTCAAGCGAATATCGGACTTGATAAAAATAATAAAATTTTGGATCCTGAAATTGTTGGTAGACATAGAGGAGATACAAGACTTTATAAAACTGAGGAAATTGATTATATCGATGTTTCACCGAAACAAATCGTATCAGTTTCAACAGCTTGTATTCCATTCTTGGAACATGATGATGCGAACCGTGCATTGATGGGTTCTAACATGCAGCGTCAAGCGATTCCACTTTTAAGAACAGAGGCACCTTTCGTAGGTACTGGTATTGAGCATAAAGCTGCTCAAGATTCTGGTAGTGCGGTAGTAGCTAAAGAAAAAGGTGTTGTGCAATACGTTGATGGAAACAAAATAGTCGTTAAGACTAAAGGTGGAGAACAAACATATAAATTACAAAAATTCAAAAGATCAAATCAATCAACTAACTTAACTCACAAACCAATTGTAAGACCAGGAGATAAGATCGAAGCAAGAGATATTATCGCGGATGGTGCAGCAATGGATAAAGGTGAATTAGCATTAGGTAGAAATGTAACTGTTGCGTTTATGACATGGAATGGTTATAACTACGAGGATGCCATCGTAATGAGTGAAGCGTTAGTTAAAGATGATGTTTATACGTCAATTCATATTGAAAATTATCAAGTTGAGGTAAGAGATACTAAAGTTGGTAAGGAAGAAATCACTAGAGAGATTCCTGGAGCTGAGTCTGAGGCGTTAAGAAACTTAGATGAACGTGGAATAGTTAGAGTGGGAGCAGAAGTTAAAGCAGGTCAGATTATTGTTGGTAAAATTACGCCAAAAGGGCAAGCTGATTTATCTAACTTCGAAAAATTAATATTTGCGATTTATTCTGAAAAAGCTCGTGATGTTAAAGATACTTCATTGAAAGTTCCTCACGGTGGTGGAGGTATTGTTGCGCAAGTTCAATATTTCTCTACAGAGAATGGTGATGAGTTATCAAGTGGTGTTAATGAGTTAGTAAGAGTTTATATCGTTCAAAAACGTAAAATACACGAGGGAGACAAAATGGCTGGTCGCCATGGTAATAAAGGTGTTATCTCTAAAATATTACCTATTGAAGATATGCCGTTTATGGAAGATGGTACTCCTGTAGATATCATGTTAAATCCTTTGGGAGTTCCTTCGAGAATGAACATTGGTCAGATTTTAGAAATCCATTTAGGTATGGCCGCTAAGAGATTAGGTGTTCATATTGCTACACCAGTATTCGATGGTGTTAAAGCTGATGACTTAGCTAAAATCATGGAAGAATCTGGTATGGCACCAGATGGTAAGACTACGTTGTTCGACGGACAAACTGGTAGAAAATACGATAATCGTGTTTCTGTTGGTGTAATGTATATGGTTAAGTTAGCCCACATGGTTGACGATAAACTGCATGCACGTAGTGTTGGTCCATATATCTTGGTAACGCAACAACCAATGGGTGGTAAAGCTCAA
>CAJYBF010000162.1 GCA_913064935.1 uncultured Mollicutes bacterium | reverse complement strand
TATAAATATCCATTGGTTCCAGTTATAAAACTTTGTGTCAGCAGTAGATACTTGACGATCCCAATCGTAATCATATCCAAGCAACTTAAACTGTTTGGTAAATATCTCAATATTTTCTCTTGTAAATGTTCCTGGGTGGTTACCAGTTTGAATTGCATATTGCTCACTTGGTAATCCAAACGAATCAAATCCCATAGGATGTAAAACATTGAAACCTTTCATCCTTTTAAATCTAGACATCACGTCTCCACCGGTATATCCCGCTGGATGTCCAACATGAAGCCCTTGTCCCGAAGGATATGGAAACATGTCCAAAACATAATACTTAGGTTTTGAAAAATCTCAAACATCAGTTTTAAAAGTTTGTTGTTTCTCCCATATGTTTTGCCACTTCTTCTCTATTTCATTATGATTATACATAATACCCCTACTCTCTATAAGCATTTCTTAAAGCAATTAGTGCATATACTAGTGGAGTCATTTGGAAAAGAGATAACATTATTCCTCCAACATTAACTCCCCATAAATCCAAGATGACTCTTAAAATTACGTAAATAGTCATTGAGTACGTTACAATTACGAATATCTGTTTGAATTTATGTTGACCAAATCTAAATATTCTTATGATAAAACTATCTAATAAGATCTCGAATAATACGAGTATTGAATATACGAATATAAATGAAATAATCGCAATTGGTAACCAAAGGCTCCTATTAGTCATTATTATATTATCTAATCCAGTAAATAGTTGAATCCAAAATGTTTCATCATCTACTTCAAAATTCAAATTCTGCCATTCAATCGGTAACTCATCGTAAGTGAACTGCAATATTTCAGATTTTACTGAGTAAACAGACACAAATTCCTCACTTAAAATCACATGAATTCCAATACTTTCTACCTCATATATTTGATCAGAATCAATCACAATCACAAAGTTTTGAAAATCGATTTCTCTAATAACAGATTCGCTACAGATTAACTTACCGTCAATCTCACAATCAATATCAAGCATTGGTTCAAGATCGTTTCTGATGACTCTTTGCTCTTCAGGTGATAAACCATTGAATGATACCAAATAAACAATCACAGGAATCATCATTAGAGCTATCAAAAATACCAAATAGCCAAAGACTTTCATACCCGAGTCATTTCTACTTTTATATATACTAGCTGGACTTATTATATTGTTTTTTATTTTAGTGTAAAACATATGAATCCTCCAAAGAAAATTATAACATATTTATGAAACAGGGTTAAGATTATTATTAGTAATAATACCCTCTATATACTATTAACACAAGTCTTTAAAAACATTTCTTAGATTATATAAAGCATATATATTTATAGATAGCATTACTAATAGCCCGATGTCTGCAAATTGCCATACACTTGTTAAACTCATAAACATCCCCATAATCATACTTACAACAAATAGAATTCTGTATAAAAATATGTATTTTGTACTTTTAGTAAGGTATACGTAATTCGTTTCACCCATATAGTATGCACCTATCAAGGTTGTTATTGAGAAAAACAAAATAACTACTGCTAGAAGAATATTTCCAAGTGAACCGAAATGATTATCAAATACCATAACTAGTGCATCTATACCACTATAATTACTTAAGTTAACGTCGCTTAACAAAATTATCATCGCAGTAATTGTGCATATAACAATAGTGTCTATGAATACCCCAATACTTTGATAGATTCCTTGAGTAATAGGTTTTTTAACATTGCTTATAGCACTTATATTAGGAGTCGTTCCAATCCCAGCTTCATTTGAAAATAGACCTCTTCTAATACCATAAGAAATTGCGGCTCCAAAAGTCCCACCTATTGCGCTATCACCATTAAAAGCATTAGTGATTATAAGCTTAAGGATTTAAGGAACATTTCCTAAGTTAGAGATAATTACATATGCTCCTAATCCTAAGTACAATACAGCCATTAAAGGTACTACTTTACTTGTAAAATTGACTATGCTATTTATTCCATTAAATACAACATAACTTATCATAACTATTACAAGTCCGCCCACAAGTATTTTTGGCGCACCAAATCCAGTCTCAAAAACTCCAGTAATCGCATTCATTTGTATTGGTGGGAATAAAAAACCAAAACTTATCATTACACTTAATGCAAACACCTTTGCCAATACGGGGTTGTTAAATCCTTTTTCAATGTAGTAAGCTGGTCCACCCCTATGTTCGCCGTTCACCTTAACTTTAAAAAACTGACTTAATGTGTTCTCCATAACACTTAAAACGGCACCAAAAAGGCTAAATGTCCACATCCAAAAAATCGCCCCACTACCACCATAAAGAATAGCAACCAAGACACCTACAATATTACCTGTACCTACATGAGTAGCGATAGTTAGCATTAAAGTCTGTCTTGGACTTATTCCTCCTCTTTTTTCATTTTTCAATTTCCTTATTCCAGTGAATTGAATAAACTTAAATTTGAAGGAAAAATATAAACTAAAGACGATTACTATTATCACTAAAAAAGATTCAAGAAGTTGCATTATTTTACCCCTTTTCATTTAAGTATATATTTGTTATTGTTTTCTTATGATAAAATAAGAATGAAAGGGCGGTTTGTATGAACTTAATGACAAAAGAAAAGAGATATAATACCCTAACAAAGTATTATAAATATAAATTCGACTCTAAAGTATTTAAAGTTTCTTTAAATGCTAATTTTACTTGTCCAAATATAATCGATAATCATGGTTGCACATTTTGTTTGGAAGGCTCTGGCGAATATGCAGGAAATCCCATGGATTCATTACAAACTCAATTCGAATCTGTAAAAACTAAAATGCACGAGAAATGGCCAACTGCTAAATATATAGCTTATTTCCAAGCAAACACTAATACACTTGCCGAAATTGATTACTTAAAAGATCTCTACGAGGAAGCATTATCACTTGATAAGGATATTGTTGGACTAAGTATTTCTACTAGACCAGATTGTGTTTCAGAAGAGTTGATGGACTATTTCGAGGAACTGAGTAATAAAACATACTTAACTATTGAGTTGGGTTTGCAAACGATAAATAATGACACCTTAAAAGAAATCAATAGAGGACATTCATACGAAGACTTTGAGTTTTGCGTAAGGCAATTAAGAAATAGAAATATTAATGTAGTGGTGCATATCATAAATGGTCTACCAGGTGAAACAAAAGAGATGATGATTAATACTGTTAAGAAACTAAACACTCTAAGTATACAAGGATTAAAAATTCATCTATTGCACATAATGAAGAAGACTATATTAGGTGAACAATACCTTAAAGAACAATTCAAGACACTATCTCAAGTAGAGTACACTGACATAGTTTGTGACCAACTAGAAGTATTAAATAAGGATATTATTATTCATAGGCTTACTGGAGACTCACCAAAAGAATCGCTTATAGAGCCCTTGTGGAGTTTAAAGAAGTTTATTGTGATAAATGAGATTGATAAAGAAATGAGAAAGAGAGATTCATATCAAGGATGCTTAGAATAATCGATTTTGCACACAAAGTAGCAAGCGAAAACATAACCGATAGTTCCATAATCGTTGATGCTACCTGTGGCAATGGTAATGATACTTTATTCTTATCTAAATTAGCTCCTAAAGGGCACATATATGCCTTTGATATACAATCTCAAGCAATCCAAAATACCAAAAACGTAATTGATTCTGATAATGTAACTTTTATTAATGATTCACATGAGTTTATTAGTAACTATATAAACAATATTGATTTAGTAATGTTTAATTTAGGTTACCTTCCAAATTCTAAATCTACAATTACTACTAACAGTAAAAAGACTATAAATGCAATAAAAAACATACTGCCTAGAATAAATAAAAAAGACATAATAA
>CAJYBF010000161.1 GCA_913064935.1 uncultured Mollicutes bacterium | reverse complement strand
GTCTATGCTAAAACAGCATTATTCATTCCAATTATTTCAATCCTGTAGGTTTTATAATACTTAAAATATTATCCTTGATAATTACTTCAGATGAAAAGAATATATTGTGAATGATTAAGAAGTAAGTATTTAATAGTTATTTCGATAAAATACGAAAAATATATACGGTACTAAATAGAAAAAGTGTAACCGTTTTGTAACAGCAAACGCTGTGTATCATAGTAAAGTTGTTACAAATTAGCCGTAAACACGCTGTGCAAGGTGTTTGACAAACTCGGCTTACAGTTGTTAATATGTAGATTTAAGCATAGGTTTTTTTCGAATCTCTCCTTGTCCACCACTTGAAGTTCTAACTTATAAATCCCCAAACACTTTTAACAAATCAAGAATTTCAATTGACCTATCAAAATTAACATTAAAATTATCAATATATTTAAAACAAATTTTTTCAGATCTCCAATACGAAGAGGTTTACTCAGGTATTCATCTGCGCCTAATTCCATGGCCTTAACATAAGATTGCTTTCCTCCGAAGCCGGTAATCAGAACTATTTTTGTATCAGGGTCAAGTTCCCGAATAGATCTAAAAAGCCTAATTCCACCCGTCCTGGGCAGATTTTTAGCTGTAATAACGAGGTCAACATGTGTTTTTTTCGCTTCAGCTAAAGCTTGTTTGCCATCTGCAGCGGTGGCAATCATATACCCCTCTTCTTCTAAAGCTTCCTTAAAGATACTGCAAAGATCCTCATTATCGTCTACAATTAATATCTTTGGGGAATCCATGGATTTTATTCCTCCACTGTTTTCTTTTATTTTTTTTAGAGCATCTCTACCAATAAAATCAACACCAAGTTTAACAAACATTCCAAGGCTTGCCTCAATTGGATTGATTTCGTTACTTATTTCATTTCCGTATAATGGAAGGGTTGCTTCAAATCTTAAAGTATCTCTTGCGCCAAGTCCGATTGGAGAAGCACCAGCGTCAATTAGTTTTTCCCAAATACTAACAACATCGTTAGCGTAGACTTCAAATCCATCTTCACCAGTGTATCCGGTTCTTGAAACGATGCAATCTTTTCCGTCTACAACGATTTCATCAAACGTAAAGAAAGTGATTTTTGATAAATCGAAGTCAGTTAACTTTTGTAGCATTTCCTGTGCCTTTGGCCCTTGAATTGCTACTTCAGACATTGAAGACTTATCTGTAATCTTTACACCAAATGAATTATTGTCATTTAGCCACGCAAAGTCTTTGTCTTTGTTAGAAGCATTTACAACTAATAAATATTTTTCCTCATTGTATTTGTAGACTAGTAAGTCATCTACCACAGTACCATTCTCGTAACACATCAACCCGTATATTACTTGTTTTTGCGCTTGGTTAGTAATATCGTTTGTAAAAATGTGTTGAACGAAGTCTGTTGCTCTTTTCCCCTCAACTAAAACTTCTCCCATATGGGAAACGTCGAAGATTCCAGCAGCAGTTCTTACTGCATTGTGTTCAGCTTTTATACCCTCGTATTGTATGGGCATCTCATAGCCAGTAAACTCAACTATCTTAGCATTTAATTTAACGTGATTATCATATAAAGCAGTTCTCTTAAAAGTGCTCAATGACCCCACCTCCTATTCACAATATTATTATACATTAATTAACCAATTTAACAATGATTTATGCTATAATAATTTGTAATAAGGGGTGAAATTATGAGAATAATTGAAAGCGTTAACACAAGTGGTACTTATAATCTAGTTTTAGAGAGATACTTAGCAGAAAACTACGTTGAGGATACCTTTATAATTTGGACTAATAAATTAGGTATTTACATAGGCAAAAACCAAAATACGCTAGAAGAAATAGACCAAGAATATGTAGAAAAAAATTCCTTGGAAGTGTTTAGAAGATTATCGGGAGGTGGAACGATTTTTCACGACCCAAACACTATTTATTACTCGTTCATCACAAAGAATGAAAGAGAAGTAAAGGACAACTTCATTCACTTTAATAATATCATTACGGATTATTTAAATACAGTAGGAGTAATTGCTGAGTTATCCGGTAGAAATGATGTCTTAGTAAATGGTAGAAAAGTCTCGGGATCAGCTGAATATTATCATAATGATCTACTAGTACACCATGGATCGTTATTGTTTGATACTGATGTTGCCTTTTTAGCTAAGTCGTTAACACCAAATAAGAAAAAGTTCATTTCGAAAGCTGTTAACTCAGTTAAAGCTAGAGTAGACAATATTGTAAATCATACAGATCTTTCTGTAAATGATTTTAAGTTAAAGCTAGTTGAATATGTAGAAACTAGATTTAAAGGAATCAAGAAAAGAGTAACCTCACAAGAAGATACTTGTACTCAAGAGATGATTGAAAGTAAATATGGGACTTGGGAATGGAATTATGGAAAAAGTCCAACATATTCCTTTGCACAAGAGGGAAAATATACTTTCGGGATAGTAAAGATAGAATTGAATGTAGCAAAAGGTATGGTGAAGGATATATCTATTACTGGAGATTTCTTTAGCCAAGCAGATATACATGACTTAGAACGTCAACTGATAGGAATCAAGCATAACAAAGAAGAATTAAGAGACGCACTTATAAGTGCTGATGTGTCTAAATATATAGTGGGTGTTAGTTTGGAAGATATACTGACTTTGATGGTGAACTAATATGGAAAGAAAACCTGATTGGCTTAAAATAAAAATTAGCACAGAACATAAAGAAGTATCAAAGCTACTTAGAAAAAACAATCTCCATACTGTGTGTGAGGAAGCATTTTGTCCTAACAGAATGGAATGTTTTTCTAAAAAGACCGCAACATTTATGATACTTGGAGATGTTTGTACTAGGAACTGTAGATATTGTAATGTTACAGCTGGAGTTCCTAAACCAGTTGTGGATGATTCAGACAATATTGTAAAGACAATAAATAAATTAGGCCTTAAGTACGTAGTAGTTACCTCTGTAACAAGAGATGACCTAGAGGATGGAGGCGCATCTCAGTTTGTTGTTTCAATTGAGAAGATAAAAGAAAATAATTGCAAAGTAGAAGTCCTTATTCCTGATTTTCAAGGGAATATTGACGCTCTTCGAAAAGTAGTATTAGCGAACCCAGATGTTCTTAATCACAATATAGAAGCTGCTAAAAATATTTTCCCAAATGTTAGACCTAAAGGAGATTATTTGGAGTCACTTGAACTTATCAAAAAAGTAAAAGAGATCGATGCAAATATGACTACTAAATCTGGGTTTATGGTTGGACTAGGTGAAAGTTTTGATTAAGTAGTAGAAACTTTAAAGGAGCTAAGAAGAGTAAACTGTGATATTGTAACGATTGGGCAGTACTTACAATCTACAAAGGAAAACATCGAAGTGAGTGAGTATGTACCTTTAGAGGTTTTTGCCGAGTATAAAAAGATAGGATTAGAGCTTGGGTTTAAGAATGTATATTCAGGAACTTTTGTTAGAAGTTCATGTAATTCGGAGGAAATTTATGATGGAGAAGATATTTAATCTTCTCTTTCAGTAATTAGTGGGAATTGAATGAAAAAGTTAATAGGTATCTTTATAGCGTTAATAATTATATGGACAGTTCTTTATTATGAGGTGTGCTAACAATTTGTGTTTAATTTTTTTAACTTCAACTAAATTTCATTCTTTTAGAATTGTTCTTGATTATCTTCTTTCTTACTTAAAAGAGGATTTTTTCTCCAGAAAGAAGGATCATTTTGATCTGGAAGTCCTTGAAGTCTTATAGGTACTATTCTTAGTGGAATAGGTTTTCTGTCTTCTATTATATTAAATTGATTAAAACCTTCTTTTTCTTCAATAACCTTACTATCCTCCTGTGTTGGATGATAATGCATCATAGCGGCATTTTCATTATATGC
>CAJYBF010000160.1 GCA_913064935.1 uncultured Mollicutes bacterium | reverse complement strand
TTGTTCAGGAAGCACTACTCCCTTATCAAAGCCGACATAACCTGGAGGAGAACCGATAAGTCTACTTATTGAGGAGTATTCCTTAAATCCTTTTAGATCAAGTTTTAAAGTCATCTCATCACTTATATTAAGTAAGCTAACTATATCCTCCATCAAATCCTGTTGAGGTCCATCCATCAAGATGCTCATAATGTTTTCTCTACTTGAACCAACTAAGTAATTTACAATATATTTCTTTATTTCAGGATAGTTTATTTCTTTTTTAAATATCTCATCTATATTAAGCCCAAAGATCCCAGTAATATTTTTTATTGCTTCTTCAACGTCTTTTCTGTGGATATCATCGTGTCCGTTAAACTTAGCTACTGTAAAACTTTCATCCATGACATCAATAGCTTTGTCTGGAAAATTCTTTGTTACCATTTTCCCACTTGATTCATCTAGGATGTAATCAAGAATTTCATCAGAAACCCTCACTTCATGAAAATCTTGGTAGTGACTTTTAATCCCTTTTATAATTTCCATTGTTTCTAACTTATTTGGTTCTTCGACAAAAATGGTTTGAAATCTTCTCGTTAATGCTTTGTCTTTTGTGATATGTTTATTAAATTCATCAAGAGTCGTTGCACCGATAATCTTAAAATCACTCCTAGCAAGATATGGTTTTAAAATATTAGCGGCATCTAATGTTCCCTCACTATTTCCTGTCCCAACAATGTTATGTATTTCATCTATAAACAATATGTTGTTTTCACCCTTAATCTCTTCTAGAACTTTTACTATTCTTTCTTCAAAGTCACCACGGTACCTACTTCCAGCAATTAAATCGCTCATTTTCAGTGTGTGGATTATTATATTCTTATATTTATCAGACGATCCAAATCTACTTGCAAGACCTTCGATTATTGCAGTCTTTCCAACTCCGGCATTTCCAACCAATAAGGGATTTGCTTTAGTTTTTCTAGACAGTACTCTTTCTAATCTATCTAAGTAATGTTCTCTTCCAATAAAAGGTGATAACTTTTTATTTCTTGCTAAACTGGTTAAATTTATTAGATATCTACTATCTAAGACTAGAGGATTAAAGTCAAATACTTCCTTGACATCCTCGATTAGGTCGTCTGTACTTAGTCCTAATGACTCGAGGATATGACAAGCCACATTCTTTTTTTGTCTTAAAAGGGCGAGAAATATATGTTCCTCATTTACCAGGTCAGAGCGATTTTCACTAATAATTTGAAGTGCTGTGTATAAAATTTCCTTATATGCTGGAGTGTAAACATAAAAGTCCTTAATTTCTTTTCGAATAATGTGTAATTTAGAGATTTCTTGTTCGATTTCCTCGTTCGTAATGTCGTATTCCGTAAGTAAAAATCTGCAAATTGAGTCTTTCATACTAAACATAGCTAATAACAAGTTTTCAGTACCAATTATTTTGGTATTCAAAACATATTTTTTCCGTGATTCATAAATCAAATTTTTGGCTTGTTTACTAAACTTTTCAAACATACTGTCCCCCACCTTCTACCCTCTTCATATATTGACATTATTTTCAAGTCTTTTATTGAACTCATAAATTAGATATAATTGAAAGTACTCTATAAGAAATATATTAATTTTATAGTGTAATAATTCGTACAAGAGGAGTTATGATGATTATCTATCCAAATAATCAAATTAAAAAACTGAATAAAGATATCAGAAAGAATTTTCCGCATGTGTTTCAAATCACAAAAGAGATGAATATGACCTTTGATGGTGTGTCTAGATTAGTTATGTTAGATCGCTACACTCAAAAGGATATTAATCAGAAAACTATTGGTAAAGGTGACCTAGTTATTTGTGTCGTTAAGGACGACCCAAAATTCCCTTCACGTGGATTAGGATGCATTACTGAAATCAATGGTTATGATGTGAGCATTAAGTTGGAAAATGAGTTTGTTGCATTAGCAATCGATCACAAAGATGGTGTTATAACAAGAAAATTGTCTCAAGTGGACAAACCGTTAGAACTATTCTTTGAACAAATTGCTGAAAGAGTCGCGACAAATCTTGCTGGTGAAGAAACTGAGTTTTTTGATATTTTTTATGAGGAAATAAGCAGTTTAAATATAATTCCAGCAGGTAGAGTTCTATTTGGAGCTGGATCTGATAGTAAAGTTACGTACTTTAACTGTTTCGTAATGCCTTTCATTCACGACTCTCGTGGTGGAATAAGTAAACATAGAGAGCATGTTATGGAAATTATGTCACGTGGTGGCGGTGTAGGAACAAACGGTTCGACACTTCGACCTAAAAACTCGTTAGCAAAAGGTGTTAACGGAAAAAGTAGTGGAGCAGTAAGTTGGCTAAACGATTTATCAAGTTTAACTAATTTAGTTGAACAAGGTGGTTCAAGACGTGGAGCACAAATGATAATGCTTGCAGATTGGCATCCAGATATCATTGAATTTATTATTTCTAAAATGCAAAATCCTAGAATTTTACAATTCTTAATAGATAGTATTGATGATGAAGACATCATTAATCAAGCAAAAAGTAAACTGAAATTTATCCCATTAAAAGATTCTGAAAGAGATATGTATTCAACTATTATTGAATTTGATAAGCAAAATCAAAATCAATCCTTCAGTAAAGACATCCTAGATGAAGCTGAGATGCTGTTAGCTCAAGGTGGGAGATATGAAGTTCAAAGTCCTGAGTTCTTAACGGGTGCAAATATTTCAATAGCTCTAACTGAAGAATTTATGCATGCTGTAGAAAATGATTTAGAGTATGATTTAAGATTCCCTGATGTAGATAATTACACCGGAGAGCAAAAACAAAGATATGATGATGAATGGCAAGATTGTGGAGATGTTAGAGAGTGGGAAAAACTTGGTTTTTCTATCAAAACTTATAAAACAAGCAGAGCAAAAGATTTATGGAACCTAGTAAAGATATGCGCTACATACGCAGCAGAACCTGGTATCTTCTTCTTAGATAATGCAAACCAAATGACGAATGCAACAGGTTATGGACAAAAAGTAGTTTGTACAAATCCATGTGGTGAGCAACCATTAGCTCCGTACTCAGTGTGTAATCTAGCAGCTATTAACTTAGCGAATATGGTAAACATTGAATCTGGTACCATTGATTATGAAAAATTAGGGAAAACTATTAAGGCGTCAATAAGATTACAAGACAATGTAATTGATAGAACTACTTACTTCTTAGATGAGAATAAAGAACAAGCTCTAGGTGAAAGACGAATTGGTATGGGTGTAATGGGATTACATGACTTACTGATATGGTGTGGAGTTAAATATGGTTCGGACGAAAGTCTTAAACTTATTGATGAATTATTCAAATTCATTTCTACAACCGCATATAGAACATCAATAGAACTTGCAAAAGAAAAAGGATCATTCCCGTTCTTAGATGAACGCGGTTCAAGAGAACAATTAATTCAATCTGGATTTATTCAAACACTTCCAAAAGATATTCAAGACGATATCTTAGAGCACGGAATAAGAAACTCACATCTATTAACAATTGCTCCTACGGGATCTACTGGAACGATGGTTGGTGTTTCAACTGGATTAGAACCTTACTTCGCATTTAAATATTACCGAAGTGGAAGACTTGGAAAACACATTGAAGTAGATGCACCAATTGTTGAACAATTTGGTGCTGTCTATCCTCAATTCTCACATGGTAATTTACCAGAATATTTCGTTAGTGCTAATGAACTTACAGCTGAAGAACATGCTAATGTTCAATGTACTATTCAAAGATGGGTTGATTCATCTATATCTAAAACTGTAAATCCACCAAAAGGAACAAGAGTAACCAATGTAGCATAATTGTATAAACGACTCTATAAAGATGGAGACAAAGGTGGTACTGTATATGTTGAAGTTAGAAA
>CAJYBF010000159.1 GCA_913064935.1 uncultured Mollicutes bacterium | reverse complement strand
GCTGTAGCAGAGAAGGGAACATTTTTGACGACTACAGAGTTGGCACCGATCTTAGCATCATCTCCTATATAGATATTTCCAAGTACTTTTGCACCAGCACCGATAACTACATTGTTTCCTATGGTCGGGTGACGTTTACCTTTGGAAGTACTTACACCACCAAGTGTGACTTGTTGGTAGATGACAACATCATCACCGATGATTGTGGTTTCTCCTATGACGACACCGACACCATGGTCTATGAAAACCCTACGTCCTATGGTGGCTGCGGGGTGTATGTCTATCATGGTGAAGAACATACCAAAAGCAGAAATGAAACGAGGAAGAAAACGTAAACCTTTTTTGTGCAACCAGTGTGCCTGACGGTGAAAAAAAAGTGCCCATAGCCCTGGGTAATTAAAAAAGAGTTCAAAGGTAGAGTGCAGGGCAGGGTCATTCCTTTTTACATTAAGAAAATCTTCTTTGATAAGACTAAATGGGTTCACTTCTAACGCTCCTCGTCAATGGCTTGTATGGTCTTAAGATAGCTATTTTCACTTAAATAAAGGTAAAGTTTTCCTAAAAGTTCAAGTTCATCTACGGTTGGAAATTCTAGTAACCCTCCTAAGTGTTTCTTAAAGAAATTATCAGCGTTTTCTGTCTTAGTTCTACGAATCTCTAAAACATTTGATTTATAGAATATAAAAGACGTCTTTTGCCCTTCAAGATAATCAATTCTGATGAATCCACTCAAGAAAAGTGTGTTACCAGGTTCTACTTGATATATGGTCGGTTTAATTCCTTTATAAGGTGTAATTGCTTTTAATGATTCCTCACCCAAATAGTGTGCTATTTGGTGTTTATTAACTATACCAGGAGTATCAACTAACAAATGATTATTAAGTTCAATTTCAATTGTATCTAAAGTCGTTCCTGGAAATATTGAAGTAGTAATCAAATTTTTGTACTCAGTATAATGATTTATTAAAGAATTAATAAATGTTGATTTACCAACATTTGTTGAGCCAACCACGTAAACATTTCTATTTCCTTGATACTTATTAATTAGTTCTATAACTTCATCTATTCTATCATTTTTAAGTGATGATATTAACTCCACATCTATTATCTTCATTCCTAGTTCCTTGGCAGTTCGTCTCATCCAATGTTTAATTTTTAATGGATAAACACTTTTTGGAAACAAATCTAATTTATTCCCTATTAGCAAAACGTCATTACTAGAAACAATTCTATTTAGTCCGTTTATAAAACTACCATGAAAATCAAATATATCGACAATATTGATTATTAGTGCATTGTCCTCTATGTTATGTAGAATGTTCAAATAGTCTTGATCAGTTGTATCAACTTTTTGAACTTTGTTATAATGTTTAATTTGAAAACATCTTTGGCAATATACCTCATCAGAATTTACTTCTTTTGGTACATAACCAGGTAACAATTTATTGTCAGTTTGAATTACTGACCCACAACCTATACATTTAGTTTCCATATCTATCTCCTAATAGTTCTTTATATAACTCCGGATGTTTCCGCTTAACCCTTTTAACAATAAATCTTTCAGCGCGCCTGTTGGCTTTTGTATACCATTTCTCAGTTTTTGATTCTAATGGCATAACAAAGAATATATCAATCCCTAGTCTGTTAGCAACTAGAACATCAGTAAGTAGTTGATCACCTAACAATATAGTTTCCTCTAAAGGAGGATTACCAAAGTACTTCATTGCTTTCTTCACACCACTCAAAAGTGGTTTCTTACAACTCGCCACACCATAGACATCAAGTTCATCTAAAAACTTTCTAACTCTTGAGATAGGGCTATTTGAGACAATAACAACTTTAAAACCAATTTCCTTAAGCATTTTAAAGAACTCTTTTACTTCATTAGTTGGAGAATCATAAGCATAAGAGATAATTGTATTGTCTAAATCTGTGAGAATATATCGTTTTCCCTCGGAATATAATTGAGTAAAGTCTATATCATAAACAGTTTGGTAGTTTTTACTCGGTAAATACATTTTAGCTTTAAATATTTGATTTATCATTTTATTCTCCTGTTAGTTACATCTAAATTTGCTCACTCAATTATACTAAAAAAGAAACTGTTTGTCTAAGAGAGGATTTTTATGTTTAATATTTTAAATATCATATTCCCAATGTTGGGAATGATTAAATCCGCATCTTATCCAGAAAAGTTAACTTCTGATATGGAACTATTGTATTTGGATAAGATGAAACAAGGCGATAAGAACGCAAGAGGAAAGTTAATTGAACACAACTTGAGACTTGTCGCACATATTGTTAAAAAGTTCGAAAATACTGGGGAAAGTAAGGAAGATCTACTTTCGATCGGTTCAATTGGCTTAATCAAAGCTGTAGATACTTACAAACATCCTTGCGCTACTAAATTAGCAACATATGCAGCAAGATGTGTTGAAAATGAAATCCTAATGCAGCTAAGATCCAACAAGAAAAAAAGAAACATAACTTTATTAAACTCTCCTATTGGATACGATAAAGAAGGTAATGAAATACTATTGATTGATATCATGCCTGATGATTCAGTGCCTTTAGAAGAGCAATACATTCTTGATGAAAATATTAATAAAGTCAAAAAGGCGCTTAATATTTTGTCCGAACGCGAGCTAGAAATACTCGTAAGAAGATACGGTCTTCAAAAAAACATTCCTGAAACACAGAAAAACATTGCTACTGATTTAGGAATTTCTAGATCATATGTTTCTAGGATTGAAAAAAGAGCACTTATGAAACTATACTTACAGCTTCTCGAATAATATCATCCCAAAAATAAAACGAGAGATAATTTCTCTCGTTTTTATTAATTAACTTCTATTACTTCAATATTGAAAACATGACCTGTCTCACTGGAAAATTCAACTTTATCTTTAGGTACTTTTCCTAATAAAGCCTTACCTAACGGAGATTGATCTGAAACTTTCCCCTTTAATGGATCAGTTTCTAATCTACCAACCATAGTATATGTCTCTATAGTTTTTTCACCTTTGAACTTAACACTGACAGTTTTACCAAGTTTAACTACTTCAGAATTATCCTCAGCGATAATAACATAATTTTTCAAAATGCCTTCTACTTCAGTAATTCTTCCATTTATTTTGGCTTGTTCTTCTCTTGCTGCATCATAATCAGCATTTTCAGACAAGTCTCCTTGTGCTCTTGCATCTTGAAGAGCTTTAATGTTTTCTAGTCTAGTAACTTCTCTTAACTGTTTCAATTCTTTTTCTAATTTTGTTAATCCACCAGCCGTCAACTGATGTGGTTGAGTATTTACCATAAATCTCACACTCCTTCTAATAATAAAGTATACATCAATTTATGCAGAAATAATAGATTTAATTTTAGTAATCACAACATCAGTAGCAACTGAGTGCTTTGTGTGATTGGGTATTATAATATCTGCATGTCTTTTTGATGGACTTACAAACTTATAATGCATAGGTTTTACAGTATGCATATATTGGGAAATAACAGATTCCATCGTTCTTTCTCGCTCTGATACATCTCGCTGTAAACGCCTTATAAATCTTAAATCTGGATCAGCTTCAACATAAACTTTAATGTCCATTAAATTTCTTAATGCTTCATCCTCAAAAATCAGGATTCCTTCTAGAATAATTACTTTTGCTGGTTCGACTGTTTCAGTCTCTTCTTTTCTATTATGAACAGTGAAGTCATAAATAGGTTTTTCAATCGTCTCTCCATCCAGTAGCTCCAATAAATCCCTCACCATCAGTCCATTGTCTAAAGAATAAGGGTGGTCATAATTCACTTTAACTCTATCTTCCATTACTAACTTTGTTTCATCTTTATAATACTCCTCATGTCTAATATTTCATCCATCTCTCGCTTCACGCGCCCCCCTTATTCCATTTCCCCTTTTTTTT
>CAJYBF010000158.1 GCA_913064935.1 uncultured Mollicutes bacterium | reverse complement strand
GTAACATTTTCTTCAAAAATAAATGATTAATTCATTTATTCTATTTTTCAATATTTTTCTACAAACTACTACAATAGGCTTCTATTTCACCTATTTTCACCTTATCTGTTTTACCGTTTTTACGGTTTGTAACTTCAACTAATCCCTCACTTATATCTCTTCCTACTGTGATTCTAACTGGTATTCCTATTAAATCAGCATCCTTTAGTTTAACGACACCTCGTTCAAGTCTGTCATCTAGTAAACACTCACCCATTTTTCGAAGATTTTGATAGATTTCCATAGATGCTTCAACTTGTTCATCCTTCTTAACATCAAAACAAACTATATGATAGTCAAATGGCTTAATCTCTTCCGGCCATACAATTCCTTCATTATTGTTGTTTTGCTCTACCACAGCCATCAAGGTTCTAGTTACACCTAGTCCATAACATCCCATTATCAACGGCTTGTCTTTTCCATCTTTATCAGTGAAAGTTGCTTTCATTGGTTTAGAATATTTAGTCCCAAGCTTAAAGATGTTTCCAACTTCAATTCCTTTAGCAATAGATATAGATCCACCACAATCAGGACATACATCTCCTACTTGTAAGTTACTTAGTTCTGTATTAGAACCATAATCACAGCTATTACAGTAAGAAATAGTATCTTCTCCTACTTCAGACATTACCATAAACTCATGAGCAACATCTCCACCAATTTGACCTGGATCTGAAAATACAACTTTGACTTCTAATCCACATCTATTAAAAATGTTTTTATATGCTTGCCAAACTAATTTATACCACTCATCTAAACACTCTTCATTAGCATGGAAAGTGTATAAGTCTTTCATACTAAATTCTCTACCACGCATTAATGCAAATCTTGGTCTCATTTCATCTCTAAACTTTGTTTGAATCTGATATAAACCAACTGGTAGTTTCTTATAAGAGTTCAATTGATCTCTTACAACAAATGTAATTACTTCTTCATGAGTAGGCCCAAGACAAAAATCTCTTTTCTTTCTATCTTGAAGTCTCATAAGTTCTGGACCATAATCAGCCCAACGCCCTGATTCTTTCCATAAATCAGCAGTTTGTAATGCTGGTAGCAATAATTCACTACAACCAAGCGCATCCATCTCTTCTCTTATAATTGTCTCTATCTTTTTAATCACTTTGTATCCTAATGGTAAATAGCTATAAATTCCTGCTGCTACTTGTTTTACTAATCCTGCTCTAACCAAAAGTTTGTGGCTCATCGCCTCAGCATCTTTTGGTGCTTCTTTAAGAGTAGGAATGAACATCATACTTTGTCTCATAGTTTACCCCTGTTAATGTCTTATTTTAAACCTATTAATCTTAGAATATCATTCCATGTAATGAAAGAAAACAATGAAAGTAATGCAAAGTACATCCCTGTGTGTAATGTATTCTCTAGTTTTCTATTTATTTTTCTCTTTGTTAGTGCTTCAACTCCTAGGAAAATCAATCTTCCTCCAACTAATGCTGGAATCGGAAGTAAGTTAATAACACCAATGTTTACACTCAGTAACCCTATCCAACTTATTAACGAAATAAATCCTGCAGAGGCTACTCTACTAGTTATCGAATAAATACCAACAGGGCCAGCTAAGTCGCCAACACCTACTTGATCGTTTCCAAATAATAGTTTAAGTGTATCAAATATTGAGGTAACCGCATTGATAGTTCCTGTGAATGCCATTTTTATTGACGCTACTAAACTAAATTTATGAACAGGTGATATAGAAATCATTGAATCAACTAACCCAAATCCTTGAGTATCAATTACTTCTTTTCCGTAAGGCGTGATCTCTAAGTCAACAAGCTTTCCATCTCTTTCGACTGTAATTTTAAATAAATCACCTTCTAAATTGTTTAGGAATATTTCAGTAACTTGATTCCATAGATGAACAGCTGTTCCATCAATACTTACTATTATGTCATCATTCAGAAATCCTGCTTTACCAGCAACAGTTTGATCATTAATACCACTTACAGCCAGTTCGAACGGTTTTTCGGGATTCGATTTGAACCCTGCTGAATAAAATATGATTTCAGGATATACTATTTCATTATGAAATTCATCTTCACTTTCCCATTCAACTATAATGGCACTTTCTCCAACAAGTTTATCTAATTCTGTAGAAATATCAGTCCATGTATCAACTGATTTTCCATTAATACTCAGTAACTCGTCATTAGGTCTAATCCCAGCAATATATGCGGGGCCTTCTTGGTCCACTTCACCAATAATAGAAGAATCTATGTTTGGAGCACCAGTAGCAAGACCTACTATAAAGAAAGCCAGTAATGCTAAAAGGAAGTTCATCAGTGGTCCACCAAAGATAGCTAAAAATCTTTGACCTAAACTCTTTGATTCCATACTTCTTTCATATGGAGAAAACATCAATTCTTGATTTTTAAAAACATAGCAACCAGTTCGCAAAACATCATAACGAACTACTTCTTCATCTTTAACAACTATAAATAAATCACTATCTTTTCCATATAAATCAACTTCAACTACTTTAACAGTATTTAAATGTTGATACTTCGCACTTTTTAAATCAATAATTAACTTCGTAACTATGTTATTTTCAATCAAAAGTTTTACTTCTTGACCTACTTTCACCATAGAAGTTTCAACATCTTCTCCGGCCATCGTAACATATCCACCTATTGGGATAGTTCTAATCGAGTAGAGAGTCTCACCCTTTTTCTTTTGCCATAATATTGGACCCATACCAAAAGAAAATTCATGACAAAGAACACCTGCTCTTCTAGCAAAGTAAAAATGTCCTAATTCATGAATAATTATAATAATACCAATAACAAATATAAACGCTAAAATTCCTAACATCAAATCATACCTTCCTAAAACCCGAATTATTTATGTCTTTTAATTATACTACTATATATTTCTTTATCAACCCTAATTATATCATCTATACTTGGGTTGCTAATATTCTTGTAATTATTAACAGTGTCAAAAACTATTGTTTCAATATCTAAAAACGAAATCTTCTCTTTTAAAAATAACTCTACTGCTGCTTCATTCGCTGCATTCATCACACAAGGTAATACTCCCCCAGATAACCCGATCTTAAAGGCTAATTTCAAAAGTGGGAACCTTTCATAGTTCATTTTAGTAAAATTCAAGCTAGATAATGTGTGTAAATCTAGTTTACTAGATGAATTCGTACGTTTAGGATACCCAAGAGCATAAGCTATAGGGATTTTCATATCTGCTTCACCCAAGTGAGCAATTATACTTCCGTCAATAAACTCCACCATAGAGTGAACTATACTTTCACGGTGTAATATTGTCTCAATTTTTTCGAATGGGATATCAAATAAATGATGTGCCTCTATTACTTCTAATCCTTTGTTCATCATAGTAGCACTATCGATGGTAATTTTGCTACCCATTGACCAATTAGGATGAGCTAAAGCGTCGCTTCTTGAAACATCTGTTAATTCATCTCTTTTTTTGTCTCTGAATGATCCACCAAATTCGGTGATAATAAGCTTCTCAACTTCTGATTTATTTTCACCATTCAAGCATTGGAAAATAGCTGAATGATCGCTATCTATTGGAATCAACGACACATTATATTCCTTAACTAAATCAGTTATTACTTTTCCTGCGATAACTAGAGTTTCTTTGTTCGCTAAACATATTGTTTTTCTAGCTTTAATTGATTCAATCGTAGGTTTTAAACCAACAGATCCAACTAATGCATTTACTAATAATCCATCTGATCCGTTATGAGTCGCAACACTAATTAACCCACCTTCTCCGTGAACAATTGATTTAGAAGGAAATTCATTTCTTAATATAGTACAATCACTTTCTTTTGCGACAGATATTATTTAAGGATTAAACTTCTTAATAATATCCTTAGTTAGTTAAATATTATAACTTT
>CAJYBF010000157.1 GCA_913064935.1 uncultured Mollicutes bacterium | reverse complement strand
GATTACAGAATTAGAAGAGTTATTCTTAAGCACAGGTTTAACCTTGGGACATAGGATAAATGTTGACTTTATTTCACAAAACATAATCTTATTCAATGTAGGTTGGACTACACTTGTGTTAGCAGAGATACTATATGTTAGGTACAAGAAGATTAATCAATTTAAAGTGGGATATGATTTATTAACACATACTTTGAATTTAGCAATTAGCATCATTCTTGTTTTTAGCACAACACTTTATATGGATTACACTGGAGTGATTGGATTTAAACTAGTATTTATCATTACACTTGTAGTTAATATTTTCGAGTTAATTGGTGTTGTAATTGGAGTTTTGATTAAGAAATTGGAATCATTGAATAAATAGTAATGAAAAAAGCGGATTGCATATATTAATCCGTTTTTATTTTCCTTGAAATAAAGTTGCTGTTTGGCAATTTATTATATCCATAATATTTGGAATCTCAGTAGAGATTTGTGGTATAATAAGTCTTAATAGAAGTGACATAATAATACACAAAACGACAAATGAAATTCAAGGAGTGATATACTGATGGAAATGAATAAAAAGGTACTAGGTGGAGTTTTAGGAGCAATGATTGGTGATGCAATGGGAGCTCCAACAGAAATGAGAACAAGAGAACAGATTATCTAGAAATTTGACGGGTACGTTAAGTCATACATAGCACCTCCAAATGATGTATTTGCAAGAGGTAGATTGCCAGGTCAAGTAACTGATGATTTTTCAATTGCATATTACTTATTGAAAGAGATTGTACAAGATGACGGTGTTATTACATCTGAATTAGGAAAAAGATCCATTATTAACTGGTCCGAAGACGAGGAGTTCTGTCCTAAGTTTGCTGGTCCTACTACAATAATGGCCATTACTAAACTTAAGAACAACGAAGAGTTTGATCCAGCTAAAGAATTTGGATTTATAAATTATAATAACTTGGGAACTAATGGAGCATCAATGAAAATATTCCCAGTAGGATTATTAAATGGTAGAGATTTTGTTAAAACGATTGATGATGTAATCACAATATGTGCTCACACTCATTTTACTAACCTTGCCATTGCAGGAGCTTGTGCTATCGCTTGTGCCGTAGGTGAAGCGATGTATGACGATGCAACTATTGATTCGATTACAGAAGCTGGTCTATACGGTGCGAAAAAAGGAAATGAAGTTGCATTAGAAAGAATAGGAAAAGTTTGCGCTGGACCTTCAATAGAAAAAAGAATTGAATTAGCAGTAATGTTAGGTAAGGAAGCAAAAAGTTTTGACGAATTACTTATTAATATAAATGACTATGTTGGTACAGGAGTATGGGTTTGAGAATCTGTTCCAGCAGTTTTCGGAATAATTAACGGTGTTAAAGATGCAATGGAAGGTATTTATGCGGGTGTTAATATTGGTAACGATACAGACACAGTAGCGACAATGGTTGGAGCAATATTAGGTACGCTTTATGGAGTTGATACTCTAGATAAAGAGTGTGTTGAAATTAGTCTTAAAGTAAACGACATGGAACTAGAATCGTTATCTGAAGGATTATCTAAACTTATATGAAAGACTACGTAGTAGCCATTGGCGGAATCGGTGTTGATGAGTATATTAAAGTTGATTCTTGGCCAGAATTATCGGACAAGGCAGTTTGCACAAGAATATCAACTGAACTAGGTGGTATGATATCAAATTTTGCATGTAATATATCAACTACTGGTGTCAAATCTTACATTCTACATCAGTTGGCTGATGATGAGTATTTAGATATGTTCAAAAATGAATTTGATAGATACAAGGTAGATTATTCCTATTGTGTAGTTAGTAACGAAATCGAGACTACTAAATGTATTGTTGCAAATACTAATGGAGAAAGAACTATTTTAGTCATTCTAGGAAAAGCAACTCAATTTGCGTTAAAACGTAAAACAGTTGATTTACTTTCAAATGCTAAGTTTGTTTTTTCAACTATACCAAATTTTAAGAACTTAGTTGATGACAAGGAAATAATCAAGATTATAACAAACAATGGTGCAAAGATAATTCTAGATGTAGAAGCAACAACATTTAGAGAAACTGATGACTTAGATTTTTATTTCGAACACGCAGGAGTTTTAATATTCAACGAGTTCGGATTTGAAAAATATAATCAGCGTTATGGACGAAGTCCAAGTGAATTAGTTAAACAAGGTAAGATAATAGTTATAACAAAGGGAGCGTCGGGTGCTGATGTTTTCACTCAAAACGGCAGTCACTCAGTTGAGGGACATAAAATCGATGTAGTTGACACTACAGGTGCTGGAGATATGTTTAGTTCTACATTCATTTCAGAATTAATTAAAGGTACTGATGAATTTAAAGCTACGGAAATTGCTAATCTAAAAGCAGCTGAGCACACAACTTATTTAGGTCCAAAAAGAAGAATTTAGCTAATTTATACTAGTGATGAATACTATGAATATTACTATTTGACATAGTCTAATTGATTAACTATAATAGACTATATTTACTTTTTAATAGTTGACAAATTATTTAAAAAAACTAAGGGGTATACTAATGAAAGCTTATGAGCTAACTAAAAAATTGTTATACGAAACAAAACCTGTGTTACGCAAGGTTGAAGATCAAACTTGGGATGTTATGGGGCAAATAGAAGGTTTCGAAGATATGAAGACTTCTATGCTTTGGAAAAGCAACGTTCCAGGCTCTGGAGCTCCAGAATGTATAACTGCAGCAATGGTTCAAGCGCTTGAAAATCGAGGGTATGAAGTTCCGGGTGCAATGGACTTAGTTTTAAAAGGATTAGAGTATCATGATAATAAGAATTTCATTGAGTTACATAAGACGACATCTTTATTGTTTGAAAAGCTAAATAGTGCTATAATAAATAAAGATAGTTCGTACTGGAAGTATACTGTTTACGAAGATTTTAAAAGTTATGAAAATGTCATTAACTGGCCTAATAACATCGAAGTAGATACAACGACTAAAAAGTTCGAACTAGAAACTAAATCTGGTTGGGTATCACAGATGATTGGTGCAGCAGCTGGAACACAAGTTGAAGGCTTTGTTACTGATAATTTATTTGAAGCATTTGGTGATGTAACTGAGTTCTTGAGAGAACCAACTACATTCAATGATGATTTGACATTTGAATTATCGTTCTTAAATGCTTTCAAGAAAAAACACTATGATGTGACTAGCAAGGATATAGCATTAGAATGGATAGGCTTAGTACCAGCAGGATGGTCTGCTGAAGATATAGCGCTAAGAAATATTAAGTACGGGATTATGCCACCGATGAGCGGAACGTTAAACAATCCATTCAGTGAATGGATAGGTGCGCAGATGCGCGGTGCGGTTTGTGGGATGGTAGCTCCAGGAAATCCAAGAATGGCTGCCAAGTTAGCGTGGAGTGATGCAGAAGTATCACATGCTAACAACGGAATCTTAGGAGAGGTATTTAATGCAATCATCACTTCATTAGCTTATGTTAATAATGATGTTGTAAATATCTTAGAAACTGGAATTGAATTAATTCCAGAAGATTCAGAGTACCGATCAGTATTAGACTTTGCATATAAACAGTGTTTAAAATTTGATAATTGGAAAGATGCATGGAAGGCTTGCGAGAAGGAGTTTGTTAAATACAACTGGATTCACGCTTACCCAAATGCAGCAGCAGAAGTAGTAGCACTATATTTCGGAGATGGTGATTTCAACAAAACGTTGAATATAATCACTATGGCTGGAATGGATGTTGACTGCAATGCAGCTCAGATTATGACTGTTATTGGGATTATTATCGGTTATGATAATATTCCGAATAAGTGGTTACACAAAAATTTTGAAAACATTAAAACCTATATGAGGGATTTTAAACAAATATCTCTTGACAGCATTGTACAAATGACAGTTAGTAGCATTAATAAA
>CAJYBF010000156.1 GCA_913064935.1 uncultured Mollicutes bacterium | reverse complement strand
TGTTCTTTATTAAGTCCGTTGGGTTCCAGTCTAGTAACACTAGATTCCATATTTACGAATGGATTAAGTTCAGTTACAGGATAATCGGTTGCAATTGCCACAACAACGCCTGCATCCATCATTGATTTTACAGCAAACCAGTTAGCAAAATCTTCTTCTCCTACAGCCGGGATATGATTATTATGAACGGTCCCTCATTAGAAAAGTTTGAAGGTAGAGTAAAAAAAGGCGGAAGAATCATTTTAAATTCATCTCTAGTAACTAAGGAAGTAACTAGAACGGATATTGAAGTAATTAAAGTACCAATCAATGAAATTGCTTTAGAACTAGGTAATGCTAAAGTTGCTAATATGGTTATGTTAGGTGCTTATCTAAAAGTTCTTAATATATTCAACAACGAAGATATTATAAAGGTATTAATGAAATTGTTTGGTGATGGAAAAGCACAGTTAATTGACGTTAATAAAATAAGACTAAACAATCCTGAAGATATTTTAGATTTGTTCAATATTGTTATTTCTATGATTGATAGAATCATTACATTTGTAAAAGTGGGCCGCTATACTGAAAGAGAAGCTATAGTAGTTTACAAGAGAAGAATTAACATCATCGAATTTGGGCTTGGAATTCAGAATAGTAATTTACCAGAAAACTCCTGATCTTGTTCAGGATTTTTTTATTTGAATATTAGTGATATAATTTCAAGTAGATAAGATTAGGAGATATATGAGTAGAAAAAGAGCCGCTCTTAGCGACTCTAATAATTCTATTTTACTATGCTTCTTTGAACTAGCTTGATGATTGGTATTGCGACTAATAAACCAAATGTTACTTGAGCAAGATTTCCTACAAGTCCTGCAGAAGCAGAGCCGATATTTTTATAAAGTAATAATTCATAAAAGAAATAACCTGATACAATTATCATACTACCAACCGCCATTGCTATAATGTTCCTTATCAAACTATAACCTTGTTTATTATTGCTATGAGCTATCAAACCGATAACAAATCCACATAGTAGTCTAATAACTAGAGTTCCAGGAGCATAACTAGCGAATGAACTTAATACATCAAATAGTGCCATTCCGATTCCACCAGAGATAGCACCAGCTTTTTTACCAAAAACTACGGCTATGGTGAAGAGAACTGCATCACCAGCATGAACAACAGCAAATCCAATTGGAATTTGAGTTGAATATGTAGTAACTAGAACTATCGAAATAAATATACCGTACTTTGTAATATCTTTTACTGTCATAATACACCCCCTCTATTCCTTGTTATTATAGAGCAATATTCGCTCGGTGTAAATACTTATGCCAAATATAAAATCTAGGAGGAAACATGTCCTATACTAATTACATTAAAAATAAATATTGCATAGATAAATTACTTAAGCTTGAGGGAGGGTATTCTTTTGATGAGAAATACCATTACTTTAAGGATGATAATCATTTTGTTTTGAAAATATATGACATTAAAGAGGCTGATAAGGTCAGTGATAAAGTAGAGCAAATGAAGGAACTATTTTCACTTGGAGTGAAATGTCCAAAAGTTTTTGAATTCAAAATACTTGAGGATTATGGGAAGTGTTTTACTATATATAACTTTATTGAGGGTGACACAGGTGAAACAATTGTCAATTACGATAAAGAACTCCAGTATCAAGTAGGTTATGCTTCTGGAAAAGAACTGTTACTCATCCACAGTTTGAAAACTGATAGGGTTCGTGATGTATATGCTCATTATTCTCAAAAGTTCGAAAGAATATATGCTGAGTGTAAGTCTTTAGGACTGTCAATAGAGAACGAGGAATTGATTGTCACATTTATAAATAAAAATTTGCATATTCTGAAAGGCAGAAAAACTTATTTCTTGCATGGAGATTACCATTTAGAAAATAGTGTCTTTGATGAAAATGGATATATAGGATGTTATGATTTTAATCGATTTGACTATGATGATTATATTAGTGAGTTTGAAAGAGCATCTGTATTTTCAAGAAGTTTTTGCTTGGAATATACATTAGGATTATTTGATGGATACGGTTTTACTTATGAAGACTTTTCTATATTAAGGTTGTATCTAGCAATGAGTATTTTTAATTCATTGTATTGGACGCATAAGCATTACCCAGAGCAATTAGAATACAATCTCAAGCTTACAAAAATGGTTCTAAATGATTACGATTATTTCAAAAAAGAAGTTCCATCTTATTACAAATTACTGAGAAGATAAAATCCTCTTTTTTATATGGAATAAAGTATATTAATAAAATAGATAATTTGTTATAATGCTAGTGAAATCATGGAGGAGAAATAATGAAATTCATTGGTAATTTAATATGGCTTGTTTTTGGAGGTTTAATTACTTCAGTTTTTTGGACGATAGCAGGAATACTATTATTTATTTCTGTCATAGGGATACCGTTTAGTCTACAGTGTTTCAAAATTGCTGGACTTGTACTTTGGCCTTTTGGAAAAGAAGTTCAAGTAGGTGAGTTTGGACTTGGAGGCTTTTTAGGAAATGTTATATGGTTATTATTAATAGGGTGGGAGTTATGTCTCACACATCTTATTATAGGTGTTATTTTTTCCTTAACAATAATAGGTATTCCATTTGGGAAACAACATTTTAAATTTGCGTCATTGTCATTGCTTCCATTTGGAGCGAAAATCAAATAAGGAGTTTATTTATGAAAAATATTAGAATTGCAGTATGGGGATTTGGCGCTATGGGTAAAGGTGTGGTTGAGACACTTGCTTCAAAAACCGGTGTAGAGGTAGTAGGTATTTGTGACATTAATAAAGATATCGTAGGGAAAGAATTATATGAATTGATTGGAGTAGAAAGAGGAAGTAGGCCTAAAGTTTTTATCAATGCTGATATCAATTCTATTTTAGATCAAGACATTGACTTATGTATTACAGCTACTGATTCATTTACGAAAAAAGCCTTTCCTAGACTAAAACTAGTTTTAGAACATGGAATTAACGTTATATCAACAGCTGAAGAAATGTCTTATCCTAAGGCACAGGACGCTGATTTAGCAAGTAAACTTAATAAAATCGCAAAAGAAAATAGCGTTTCTATTTTGGGAACTGGGATTAACCCAGGACTTATGATGGATTTGTTAGCAGTTTGCTTAACAGGGGCTATGACTGACTTGACTAAAGTAGAGTGTAAACGCGTTAATAGTCTATCTCCCTTTGGACCGACAGTTATGGAAGAACAAGGAGTTGGGATGAAAGTTGACGAGTTCCTAAGTAAAGTAGAGGACGGAACTATGGCTGGACACGTAGGATTTGCTGAAAGTGTAGGCATGATTGCTGAAGCTGTAGGTTGGGAGATTACTGACTTTAAACAACAGATGAAACCGATAGTAACTAATATTGATAGAACATCTCCTTATGGATTTGCAAAAGCACATGAGGTGGCAGGAGTGAATATGACCGGTAAAAGATACGTTTGAGATGAAGTTAAGATAGATATGATTCACCCTCAACAAATAGAACCTGAGATGGAAGGTACTCATACAGGAGATTATATTAAGCTTACTGGTACACCAAATATTTCAATGAGCATTAATCCTGAAGTTGATGGTGGAATTGGGACGATAGCAATGTGTGTAAATATGATTCCGCATGTTATTAATGCAAAACCAGGACTTAAAACGATGCTTGACTTACCAGTACCAAGAGCGATTATGGGAGATATGAGAAATTATTTGGATTAATCAAGATGCTTATAGCATCTTTTTTTTCTCTTTGCTTGCTAACTTGCACGCTTTTTTGCGTTTCACACAAAAACTTATTGTGTTTTGCACATTAATAGCATATAATAATAGTGTGAAGCACAATAAAGTACCATAGTTATAGGAATCTCTTTCTATGAAATGTTAAACTTTATTGATATTATAATAATTACAGATGAGGATTGTGAGAAAATGAAGAGGAT
>CAJYBF010000155.1 GCA_913064935.1 uncultured Mollicutes bacterium | reverse complement strand
AAAAATAAAAAAAATACATACAAGATGATTGAAAACACTTAAACTTAACTCTATAGACAAATAAATAACAAAAAGATATCTTCTGCAAACTAAAACAACTAAGCCTTTACTAAACAATACAAATGCAAGTAAAAAAAACTGATTTGGGCTCATGAATTCTCCTCCACTTTAGTAGTATCTTTTCTTGCAATTACGATAGCTCCAACCATAGCAGTTAAAAGTAAGATAGAAACAATCTCAAAAGGCAAAACCCAATTACTAAAAAGCAATTTTCCAACTATTTTTGAGCTAATTGTCTCCATTGTGCTGAAGCTTTGATATAGTGCCGTAGTACTTCTATAAATTAATAGGGTAATAGGTAAAACCAAGATAGTAGAAAAGAGTATCCATTTGTATTTATTTGGCTCAAACGGTAGATTCTCCAGTTTTGCATTGACAGTTAAAATCGTTAACATGCTTAAAACTACAACTTCTCCACCTGATACCATTATTTGAGCTACTGCTAAAAATCTTCTATCTAGTAGTGCAAACATTCCTGCTAGTCCTATCATAGCCACTAAAAAACCAAAGGCAGAAAAGATAGACCACCTTTTGCAACCATTATTGCATATTTATTTATACTTCGTATCCCACAAGATACACGAGAAATTGATAAGCTGACATATTAGATGCAGTTGTTCCATATTGGAAATATCGATTGGAAGCCAAATTAACAATAGTATGGTTAGTATTTTGTCCTTGATCCCCACTTCCTACATACATAGATGCAGCTTTATATGGAGCATGTGTTGATGCTGAGATTGTTCCTGTCAAATCCTTAGAAAAATACATGGACGCATTAGCATTTGCACCAGAAGCAGATGCAACAATTCGCATTCTCAAATGTACTGCTACCGGATTCAAAGCAACAATGCTTGCCGCTGCTGTATTTAAATCAATTTGCAACCAATCCGTATCTGTTACAGAATTATTTAATAACAGAAAAGGGGTATCGAGACAAATTGATGAATACACTGGTATAGCATCTCTAACCAGAGCACCTGATACAGTATCATAACTGAGTACTTTAGCAGCTGGACCAAATACTCTAAAAGCAGCTGAACTTTGATCAAATTGTATATCACCATGCGCACCAGCACCTTCTAATGTAATTTGCCCACCTTCATTTACATCATCATTTTTTAGTATCAGTGGATTTAAGAATATGTTGACAAATTCTGCACCTACTTCTTGTAATGCATTTTCCACATTATCAACAGCAGAATATCCACCGGCATCTACGATATTAACTGCAGATGCATCTGTAGGAACTGATCCCTGATTCTGCCAAGTTGCCCCATTGTAGACACGCTGCGCCAAGAGCGTAGTATTGTAATAGGTGTCACCAAGTTGGGTAGCTGATCCATCATCTCTTAAAAGTGTTTCTGTGACCCGTGGAGCATAGTACCAGGCAGTGGTTCCCATATTACGCCAATACGTACCATCAAAAATTCTCTGAGTCGATAAAGTAGTATTAAAATACATATCACCGGCCAAAACAATACCACCCTGATCATTGAAAAATGTTTCAGTAGCTCGGGGTTTATAGATACGGATGATGTCACCCAGGTCCTGCCAAACAGAACCATTATAAACACGTTGAATCTTTAGCGCCGTATTGAAATAGGAGTCACCTGATGTACTTGGGTCACCCAAATCATCAAGATCTGTTTCTATGGCTCTAGGAGCATAAAATGTACTATTAAAACTAAGTAAAGTATCCCCAACAGATAAAATCTCATCAAGATTATCTGCTACTCGTTTTACCGAATTATACGCTTCATTTATTAGACCACCAGTTACAGAACCTTGATCTAGATCGCTTCGTCTGCTCATAATGTTTTACCTGATATTTAGAGATTTTTTATTTCTTTTATTATAATTTAAGTATGTATCGCATTGCAGGAGAGACACCGCCACCAGCACCACCACTATTATTAAAACCTATAGTATTATAGGGAAGTGTAGGCCCTAATGAATCATTAGTAGACCATAAAACAAAAGGCTCATTTACAGTTATAGTGGCTGCTTTACCTGAAGACAGTATAGAACCTGCTATACTTTTCCAAATCTGAAAAGATTTACCTAAAGCGTTATTTGCTATATTACCTATGAATAATTTCATAATTTATTACCTTTAGTAGTAACTATGCTTTTGCATATTTTTGGTGAGTGAAATGATAGTATCATATTACAAATATAAGCGCAAAATAGGTAAATTATTATATGTAGTATCCTACTAAATATATCTGAGCGCTTGCTTGAGTTGTTGGAGCACCGCCCCTTATAACTTCATAGTCAAAATCATTATTTGCATCCAATAAAACGTGTATTTGCGCATTGTCCTCTACTGGATAAAACCATGAACTGTCCGTTTGAATAAATAAACATTCTTGACCATCCCCAAATGTAACTATATCAGGATGCCCTATACGCATTCTACCAAAAACTTCTACTGTTGTAGTAGATTGCCCTTCTAGACGTAATGATAATATAGCTATTTTAGCATCAGCAGCACCTAAGACTGCATCAGACAAAGTTGTTCTAGCCACAGAAGAATTAGAAGTTGATGACCATAGCAAAGTAGGTGTAACCAACATTGTCATCCCATAACCATCAATACCATTTATAGTTGGGGTATTTATTACAGGACTTTCTAATTCTTTATTGGATAATATCTCAGTTAAACTAGGCAGAGCTGCAAACTCAGCCCCCACTTCTTGTAGAGCATTCTCAACATTATCAACTATATAATATGTACCGGTATCTATAATACCGACTGCAGCAGCGTCTGTAGCAACAGCACCTTGATTAACCCATACAGAAGAACCTTGATATACTCGTTGGGTCAATAAAATAGTATTATAATACGTATCACCTAAAACAGAAGCAGTACCATTATCACGAACATTTGTTTCAATAGCTCTTGGTTCATAAAAAAATGGACTAGATCCCATATTTGACCAATTTACACCATCATAGACACGTTGATGATTCATAGCAGTATTAAAATAGGTATCACCTTCCTGGCTAGGATTTCCTAGATCATCCAGGTTTGTTTCTACAGCCCGGGCAGCGTAAATTCGAATTATCTCACCAATATCTTGCCAAGATGTGCCATTAAATACTCGCTGGATTCCCATAGCAGTATTGAAGTAACTATCACCAATAGTACTTGGACTACCTAAATCATCAAAATTAATTTCACTGGCCCGGGGAGCATAAAAAGTTCCATTAAATGTGAGAACTGTATTACTCGCAGTTAAAATAGCATCTAAATTATCCGCTACAAGTTTTACATCTTTATAGGCTTCATTAATCAGGCCACCAGTAACGGATCCTTTATCTAAATTGCTTCGTCTACTCATAATAAAAATCTCTTTAATTTCATGTAATTATACTGTGTATCCTTACTAATATGCTCATTGCATGTCTCTGCTGTAGATGTAGTTGGGTTGTGTGTTACAGTTTGGGAGTCGTTTAATTCACCTTCTGCTGCTTTACTTTTGTTAGCCATATTTATTTACCTATGCGTAGTAGCCTACTAGACTAATTTCTGAATAATCCTGTGATATAGTCCCGACTCTTGTATACTCCCAGTCAAAGTCACTATTGGCATCTAAGTTTACTACAACCTCCTGCTCATGCCACATATTAAGACCATTATCAATTTTCTGATTGAACCTTGACCTTATATAGAAGGAAAGTGGCGTGCCACTAGTTAAACCTCTTTCTTGGAGGTACATAGCCAAGGATGTATTTTGTACAGATCGGAAGAGCGTCGTGTAGGGAAAGAGTGTAGATCTTGGTGGTCGCCGTATCATTAAAAAAAAAAAAACAGAAAAAAAAAAAAAAAAAGAAGAACAGCAGAACAATAGTAAAATAAGATATGAGGTGGAAGAGGACGAGTAAGGTGGAAGGCGTGTGAGAGTATAGGAAAGAATGATAAGGCAGA
>CAJYBF010000154.1 GCA_913064935.1 uncultured Mollicutes bacterium | reverse complement strand
TCAAGGAAACATTGCGGATGAACTTAGGAGAAAAACCTAACTTGACCCCTAAATATAAACTATGCACTTATTCTCACTATGTTGTAATATCGGAAACTGTAGCGCTGGCTAGCGTTATTGGCAGGAACAAGGCTAAGAAATCCAAAGGCGTAGAAGCCGTTTATGTCAAACCTAGAAAATGGACCGAACTGCATCCTCCTCTATCTCTGGGTGATAGATATGCCTATGTGACTGCGACAGGTAGAAGCAGGAAAGTTGCTAAGAAAAACGCAATAAACGCAGCTACTAAAATTAAGTTTATAATTAGTTATCCTGTTTAGGATAATTTTTTTTGTGATTTTTATTCTTTATTAATGTTATAATGTAGTAACATATAATGATGCTAGTGCATCTGTGAAATACTACTGGAGGAAGCATGAAAAATATAGGTAAGAAGTTTTTTGAATTTACGAAACACAAATATTCTGAGGAAGAATCTGATCAGCAAAAAGGTCTTAGCTGTCCACCAATAGATGCTACTTATGATGAGTCAGCGCAACTTATTGATTTGCCAGACTTTTCTGATGTTTCAACAAAAGTTGACTTTCAAGAGATTGTCAATAATAGGAAAAGCATTAGGAAATACAGTGATAAAGTAGTAACTTTGGTAGAGTTATCTTATTTACTTTGGAACACCCAAGGAGTTAAGAGGGTTATAAAAAGAGAAAACAATGCCGTTTCAATAAGAACGGTACCGTCTGCTGGAGCAAGACATCCGTTCGAGACACTTCTATTAGTTAATAATGTAGAAGGACTTGAAAGTGGTTTATATAGATACATCGCAACTAAACATAAATTGATAAACTTAAATGCTTCTACTGACATAAAGGAAAAAGTAATTGAAGCAAGTTATAAACAAAAATTTATTGGCAACAGTGCTGTAACGTTCATTTGGTATGCTGATGTTTATAAAACAGTATGGAAGTATCAAGAAAGAAGTTACAGATATTTATTGCTAGATGCTGGGCATGTATGCCAGAATCTTTATCTTTCAGCAGGGACAATTGATTCTACTGTCTGTGCTATTGCCGCATACAACGATGATGCAATGAATAATGTTTTAGGATTAGATGGCGAGAATCAATTTGTAATTTATTTAGCAACTGTTGGTAAAAGATACAAATAGGTGAGTTTGTTCACACCTACATTAAAAAAATTAGATATAGTAATTAAAGGAGATAGAAATGAATAAAGATGATCTGAAAAGAAAAGTAATAGAATCAATTGATAGTAATAGAGAAAGAATAATCGAAATAGGTGAAACGATATATGCTAATCCTGAATTAGGGTATAGGGAACACTTCGCAACTAAGTTTGTAAAGGAAGAATTCGAGAAAATGGGAATAGAGGTAGAAAGTCCTCTTGCCATTACAGGTGTAAGAGCACAAATTAATAAACATAAAAAAGGTCCAAAGGTAGTTGTTATGGGAGAACTTGACTCAGTTGTTTGTCATGATCACCCAGATGCAAATCCCGAAAATGGCGCTATTCATGCTTGTGGACACCATGTCCAAACTGCTGCCATGATGGGAGTTTTCATTGGATTAAATGAAGCTAATGTACTTGATGAATTAGATGGTAAAATTGATTTCATCGCCGTACCTGCGGAAGAGTACATTGAAATAGAGTATAGAAGTGAACTTAGAGAGACTGGTAAAATAAAATATTTAGGTGGAAAACAAGAGTTGGCAAGGTTAGGATATTTAGATGATGTTGATCTAGCTATGATGATTCACTCTACAGATATAGAACCAGGGAAGAACGTTATAGTTGGTCCTATTGGGAATGGATTTATCGGAAAGAAAGTTCAGTTCATAGGAAAAGAGTCTCACGCTGGAGGAGCACCAGAAAAAGGAATTAATGCACTAAATGCAGCGATGCTTGCAATCAATAATATAAATGCTCAAAGAGAAACTTTTCTTGATTCGGATCATATACGAGTACACCCAATAATCACTAAAGGCGGAGACATCGTTAATGTTGTACCTGCTGATGTTAGGATGGAGACATATGTAAGAGCGAGAACTATTAAAGGAATGATGGAAGCTAATGAGAAAGTAAACCGTTCCCTGATAGCTGGTGCTTACGCAGTTGGAGGAAAAGTGAAGATTACTGAGATTCCGGGGTATTTGCCTTTATTAAGAGAAGATAATTTGACTGCTCTTTTCAAAGAGAATGCTCAAATGTTCATAAGAGAAGATGAAATCATTGATGGATTTGAGTTTGCTGGCTCAACCGACTTTGGTGATCTTACACACGTTATGCCTGCGATACATCCATTGATTGGTGGAGTAGAGGGATTCCTACATACTAGGGAATTTGCTATGGAAGATCCAGAAACAGCTTATATACTATCAGCTAAAATTATGGCTATGACTGTTATTGATTTACTATTTGATGGAGCGAAAAAAGCAAATCAAATTATAGATGATTTTGAACCATTAATGACTATGAAGGAATATTTAGCGTATCTAGAAGAGAATTCTAAGGTAATAGAAAAATAAATATTACTAATAGTTGCATAGGGGGTGTTTTTAATGCAAGTTGACAATCTTTTGTTTAGAGGATTAAGAAAGTTTAATAAATTGAAATTAAGTGAAGCAGCAATTGATATTTGCACGGCTAGTGCCCTGAGTCAGTTTGAATCAGGTAAAATAAATCTGACATCTAGGATTAAACAAAAATTGCTAGAAAAGTATGGAGTTAAATTGATTCCTCATGAAGCTGATATTGGATACTTAAAAAGACAAGTCACAACCTTCTCACAAAGTCTCGAGAAGTTTTATTACCCTGCTAGTGGTAGGATTTATGATTTTCTTTTGAAAAGAATAGGGTCGCTTTATTATGATGTGAATTTATTAATTGACTCATTTAATGTGATGATTACATATGAACTACTGCAAATTGTCGATCTTACATTAGCGCAGAAAAGAATTGTGATGCTAAAAGGATTAGAACATCAAATGACTAGCATTCAATTGCAAAAATTCTATTTTAATCTAGGGATAGTTGATTTGATGATTAATAGAAATGTTGATCAACTAGTAGTAAATTTCAGCAAATGCTTTGAAAATATGGAACATGGAAGAAATAGTTTTATTATATTTTGGTATGCTTATTCAATGAAATATTTTGGCAGAAAGATAATGGCTGTTAAATACTATTTGGAAGCTGAGACTATGTTTAAACTTGAAAACAATACACTTGGAGTTGAAAATGTCTTACTTGAATTAGCTGAAGTCTTTTTAATCGTTAATGAGATAGGACAAGCAAAATATTATCTTGATAGTTATAATGATAGAAGAATGACTACAAGAAAAGCTTTAATTAGTAATGATTGCTTATTTAATTTAATTCGTGGAGAATTAGAATTTAGGGACAGAAAACTCAAGAAAGCATTAACATATTTTGAGAATGCACAAAAGCATATATCAAGCTCTCTTGTTGATCAGGATCTTGGTGACTACGTTATTACATCGCTTATGAAAATATATAAAGAAGTAGATGAAAGTAAGTATAGAGAAATTGTAGAATATTTAAAAAACGAACTGGATTTATTGGAAGTCAAATATTCTACAGCTTTCTTACTTGATAATGAATTCGAAATTAGTAGTTATAGCGATTACGTATGTAAGGTTGTGAATACAAATAAATATGAAATAAATAAATCAATAAATAAATTCTAAATAAATATGAAATAAATAAATAAACAAACAAATACATAAGTAAATCAATAAATCAATAAATCAATCAATAATTCAATAAATAAATAAATAAATACATAAATCAATCAATAAATCAATAAATCAATAAATAAATCAATAAATTAATAAATAAATACAAAAATATTAAAAAGAGGTCTGGTCATTCATTGTAGTTGCGGATTTACAATTCCACTACACAAGGACCATGGACGTTGACTAGAGTAAATGATGAACATATACTTCATTGCACGAATATTT
>CAJYBF010000153.1 GCA_913064935.1 uncultured Mollicutes bacterium | reverse complement strand
TCCTTGGGCACCTATCTTAAGGATGTTTATAGAAGACCCCAAAGAAGTAATAAGTATTTTAGATGAGTTATATTATGATAATGAAAGATATGTAACAAGAAGTGTTTCTAATTGCCTGAACGACATAGGAAAGTCTCATCCTATTTTGGTTATTGAGACTCTTACGAAATGGGAGCAAGAAGAAAAGCAAAATCCCAAAGAGTTCGCTTGGATTAAAAGACATGCTTTGAGAACCTTAATTAAAAAAGGACACTCGGAAACTTTAGAGTTTCTAGGATTTAAACAAGCCTTAGAAATTGATTGTCTTTTAGAATTAGAATCAAACGAAGTAATACTAGGAGACTATATTAAGTTCAACACTACATTAGAATCTAAAGAAGCTAATAACTTGGTAGTAGATTATATTATTCACTTCATGAAAGCTAATGGAAAAACTAGACCTAAGATATTTAAACTAAGGACTTTCCATTTAGAGGCTAATAAGAAAGTAGTTTTAAGTAAACGACATTTTATAGGAAGCCTATCTACTAGGAAAATATATAAAGGTATTCACAAGGTAGAGATTCAAGTGAATGGGAAAATACTAGCATTAATGTGTTTTGAAGTGAAATAGTAATTTTATAAGTTCTTGTTTTACGTTAATTAATGACTTTACTAGATATATTTGTTAAAATTATCTATTGATACATAGGAGGTTTATATGGAAAGATCAAATTTTATAAAAACAATTATTAAACAAGACATTGAAAGTGGAAAACACGAAACTATAATTACACGTTATCCACCTGAGCCAAATGGATACAGCCACATTGGTCATGCGATGGGTTTCATAAATCAGTATTATCTAGCAAAAGATTTTGGTGGATATACTAACCTTAGGTTTGATGATACAAATCCAGTTGCGGAAGACACTGAGTTTGTAGATGGAATAAAAAGTGATATGGAATGGTTAGGTCTTAAATGGAAGAACTTACTTTTCGCAAGTGATTACTTTGAAGAGATGTATGATAGAGCTGTTCTTTTAATTAAAAAAGGTAAAGCTTATGTATGTGATTTAAATTCTGAAGAGATTAGAAAATATAGAGGGGATTTACAAACTCCTGGTAAGAACTCACCATTTAAAGATAGATCAGTTGAGGAAAACTTAAGACTTTTCGAATCTATGAGAAATGGTGAATTTAAAGAAGGGACTCATGTATTAAGAGCTAAGATTGATATGGCTAGCCCTAATATGAACTTAAGAGATCCGTTACTTTATAGAATACTATTTGCACATCATCACCGTACTGGTGATAAATGGTGCATTTATCCTATGTATGATTATGCTCATTCAATTGAAGATGCAATTGAAGGAATAACTCATTCAGTTTGTTCACTAGAATTTGAAAACCATAGACCTTTATATAACTGGGTTGTAGCTGAATGTGAAATGAAGCATATACCAAGACAAATTGAGTATGGTAGATTTAATCTTACTAATACAGTAACAAGTAAAAGATTCTTAAGAAAACTAGTCGAAGAAAAACTTGTAAGTGGTTGGGATGATCCTAGAATGCCAACTATACTTGGACTAAAAAGAAGAGGGTTCACTCCAGAGGCTATAACTGAGTTTATCCTTGATATAGGTTTATCTAAAAAAGGCGGAGTAACTGAATATGCGATGCTTGAACAATACCTTCGTCAAGACTTAAAACTTAAAGCTAAAAGGCCAATGGCTGTACTTAACCCACTTAAAGTAGTAATAACAAATTACCCTGAAAATGAAACAGAGTATGTTACTGGTGTGTGGAATCAAGAAAATGAAGAATTTGGTTCAAGAGAAATTCCTTTCAGCAGAGTTGTTTATATAGAAAGAGAAGATTTCTTAGAAGAAAAACCAAATAAGAAATGGAAAAGATTATCACTTGGATTAGAAGTGAGATTACGTCATGCTTACTTCATCAAATGTGAAGAGATTATAAGAGACAATGAAGGAAACATAATTGAGCTTCGTTGTACTTATGATGTAGAAACTAAATCAGGTTCTGGTTTTAGTGAAAGAAAACCAAATGGAACAATCCACTGGGTTGATGCAACAGCGGTTAAAGCAGAATTCAGACTGTATGACGTTCTTCTATTAGATAATGGAAAAGAAGAGTATACAGATAGAATGAATCCTGATTCATTAAAGGTTATTAATGGATTAATTGAATCATCATTAAAAGATGTAAATAAATATGACCAATTCCAATTCATCAGAAATGGTTTCTTCAATGTTGATGTTGACTCTAATATCGAAGAAGGATTATATATCTTTAATAGAATTGTTCCACTTAAGTCGGCTTTTAGAAAGTAAACACCAATAATTGACTTAAACCAAAGAGATAACTCTTTGGTTTTTTATTTACAATAAAAGATGGGTTAGAAAATAATTATTCTTCTGTTGAAATGCAATATACTTGGAATAGTGGGAATAGTAGTTAGAGCGTTGACACACTTATATCATATTGGTATAATGTATACATAGAGAAATCCGGTGTAGGCTGGATAGAAAACCGCTTAATAGGCGGTTTTCTCATTTTATACATAGTACAATGATACGTAGCTATAGATTCAGTAAAGTAATAGTATTCATATTGAATCAGGAAGAGAGAAATAATATGCAAGCAATAATGGAATTACTATTTGATATATTTTATTTATCTACAGTTATCACAATAGGAGTAATAATGGTAAAAAAATCGGATGTGAAGTTTTATCAGTCATTCGGTATTATGGCGTTAATTCTTGGAATAGGTGATTCGTTTCATTTAGTCCCTAGAGTATATGCTTTATTAACTAATGGACTTGATGCTAATGCGTACTCATTAGGATTAGGAAAACTAATTACATCATTAACAATGACAATATTTTAGTTGATTCTCTATGAACGTTGGAGAAAAAAGTTCAATATAACTTCTGGTAAATTCTTAAGAGTTATTATATATTTACTAGCGATAGCACGTATCGCACTATGTTTGTTTCCACAGAACTTATGGACAAGTGTTGACCCAAGTTATTTATGGGGGATATATAGAAACATACCGTTTCTAATAATGGGTATAATCATATGTGTTCTGTTTTATAAAGAAGCACTTAATGATAAGTACTTCAAATATGCCTGGTTAGCAATAGCACTGTCATTCTTGTTCTATGTTCCTGTAGTTCTTTGGGCAAGCACTTATAGTATTATTGGAGTTCTTATGATTCCTAAAACATTAGCTTATGTATGGTTAATGTCAATGGGTTATAAAGAGCTAAAAGATCAATAACTAATACTGCATCTATCAGATGAAATCTGACAGAAGCAGTATGTACCATATGGCTCTAAACCAAAAGGTTGTTGTAGGGTCATAGTAAAATTAGAATCATGCGGTTAAGGATTGAAAAATTCTTAACCGTTTTTCCTTGGAATCCATAACTTAGGATATGCTATAATAATTTTAGTAGGAACGAAGGGAAATCGAATGTGCTTATGAAGTGTATTGAAGTAGTGGCAGCTGTTTTTCAAGATAAGAACAAGAACTTTTTTTGTGCTAGAAGAGGAAACTCGGGAGAGTTAGCGCTCAAGTGGGAATTTCCAGGTGGTAAGATAGAAAAAGGTGAATCGAGAGAAGAAGCATTGATTAGAGAAATATCTGAGGAGTTGTTAGTATCGATTTCTGTTGATGAATATATAATGACTGTAGAACATCAATATCCAAGTTTTCTTTTAACCATGCATGTTTTTAAATGTTCGATACAATATGGTAGTATGAAATTGACAGAACACACCGATTCAAAATGGTTGCCTGCAAGTTGGTTGGATGAAATAGATTGGGCTGAGGCAGATATTCCTAGTATTGATAAACTAAAGAAGGATTCACTATAGATACTATACATTAGTTTGAAGTACTAACGGAACTTAATTTAATTCAAGAGAACTTCATTCCAATAGTGAAGTGTATATATAAAGATTGGGCCGTCTATAATCACGGGGAGATTATCTGAGCATTATGA
>CAJYBF010000152.1 GCA_913064935.1 uncultured Mollicutes bacterium | reverse complement strand
ATGTCTGATCCTTGTCGTTAACCTCGACTATTTCAACAAGCTAAGCTCTCGCTTGGCTTGTTCAGCATTCATTGCCCCAGAAAAATATTGACTTTCAACACTATCGATAGAAGCAATAAGTTTCACCTGTAAGACCTCTCCCCTGAGTCTCTCTTTTACAAAGATTTTCATTTCAGAAAAATCAGGAAAAAGCTCTAAAAACTCAGTTCTTAAATTAGAATTATTCCATGCTTGCACTTGTATATTTGCAGGTGTTCCAGTCATATCTAGTATTTCACGTCCTATACTGTCAACACTTTGATACTGATCAAATTGGTGCTTTTGCTTATATTCTTCATTTTGAAATTTCTCATCTTCCTGAATATCACCTACAAAATTGGTGATAAAATAAAGAAACCCAACACCTATGAGGATAAAGAAAAATAAACTTTTGTCCATACTAAAATCCTAAATATATATTTAATATACAGATTATACAATAATTTTTGAGAAATGTCTTAATTGAAGTTGTTGTAGATGGTGCGGATGAGAGGACTCGAACCTCCACGCCGTAAAGCACCAGATCCTAAGTCTGGCGTGTATACCAATTTCACCACATCCGCATGTGATTGTTTTACAAAACAATAAAAAGTAAGTGGTACACCCATTAGGATTCGAACCTAAGACCCTCGCCTTAGAAGGGCGATGCTCTATCCAGCTGAGCTATTGGGGCGTCTTGTTTTAATGCTTATTTATTTTAACTAATAAATGTTGATTTGTAAAGGAAAATTTTTATTTTCTTAAATAGATAATGGTGTGCGCTGACTTTAATGTAAATTATTATCAAATGTCTTTATATTTAATTGTTTATTTGATAGAATTGATGTGCAACTCACAAGGTAATATTGGAGGCGTTTTATGAAAAAAATAATTATTATCGGGGCTGGTCCTGGTGGCTATGAA
This sequence comes from uncultured Mollicutes bacterium, assembly GCA_913064935.1. GTDB lineage: Bacteria > Bacillota_I > Bacilli_A > MAG-NZ > MAG-NZ > Zrk6. Next base: position 3,113 of record CAJYBF010000152.1, on the reverse strand, counting down.
GTAGCTATAGAAGCTGCCAAAAAAGGATTAGATGTAACATTGATAGATAAGGATGAGTTAGGTGGAACTTGTTTGAATTACGGTTGTATTCCGACTAAAACACTGTACAGATCTGCCGAATTAATTAAATCTTCAAATAATAGTGAGCAGTTTGGAGTTAAGTCATCAATTGATTTTGATTTTACTCAAGCTATGGAGAATAAAGATTCTATTGTTGACAACCTTAAAAAGGGAATAGAATTTTTAATTAATAAAAATGAAATTAGATATATCAAAGGTGAAGCAACCTTCATAGATAAGAAAAGTTTAAAAGTAAATGATGAAGTCATTAGTGGTGATTACTTTTTAATCGCAACCGGATCTACTGTAAAGATGTTAGAAATAGACGGAATTGATAGTAAGTACGTTGTTACCTCTAAGGAAATGTTATCTCTTAAGAAGTTACCAAAGTCTTTAACGGTAATTGGTGGAGGTGTAGTAGGAGTAGAACTTGCTTCTATTTATAATCAATTTGGTACAGAAGTTACAATTTTAGAGTATCAAAAGAATTTACTTGGATTTATTGAAGAAGATATATCTAAACGTTTAAAACCAATTTTGAAAAAACAAGGAATTAATGTAGTAACTTCCGCAGAAGTTACTAAGGTTGATAAAGATACAGTTTATTATAATTTAAAAGGTTCAGAGTTAAAAGTTGAATCTGAGCTTATACTAATGTCATGTGGAAGAAAATCATACATAGACAATCTAGGTATTTCTGAAATAGGAATTGAATTTGAGAATAAAGGTATTAATGTAAATGAAAATTACCAAACGAACTTGGAACACATTTATGCAGTAGGTGATGTATTAGGTGAGACTATGTTAGCTCACACAGCTACATTTCAATCTTACAAAGCCTTAGCTCATATGTTAGGTGAAGAAAACTCGACAAACTTCAGTATGTTTCCTGCTTGCGTTTTCACATTTCCAGAGATCGCAACTATTGGTTTAACAAAAAAACAAGCTAAAGAGTTGTTTGAAACAATCGAAATAAAGAAAGCGGTTTATGCCGCAAATGGAAAAGCTAATGCTATGGGAGCAAGTGAAGGATTCGTTCAGTTAGTGATTAATGATGGATTCATTGTTGGCGCAAGCATCTTAGGATATAGTGCTAGCACTATTATTCATGAAATAGCTATAATTATTGAAAGTGGTAAAAGATTAGTTGAGTTTAAAGATATGATATTTGCACATCCAACACTTTCAGAAGTGTTAGCGCTCGCTATTAGAGAATAGAAGAATTCATAGGAGGATTACAAAATGAAAAAAAATAATAATTCAAAAATAATAATGTACATTACTGTCTTCGTTGTGGTACTTGCAGCATTCATTATTTTTTTGAAAGTAACAGAAGACGAAAAGACTATATTTATGAATAAGTACTCAAGTATGAATACGGCAAACCATGTTTTTGACACTGTAAGTTTAGCTGAACTAGATGAGATTATCGCAACGAATGAGAAAATCTTTGTTTATTTTGGATCGCCGATTTGTAGCGCATGTGTTGCTATGGCTCCAATAATGGATCAACAAGCAAAAGATCGTGGAATTGAGACTGTTTACTATGTAGACTTAGAATATACAAGTGATTTAGCTGGTGAATGGTATGATAATGGTACATATGATTACAAAGGGACTCCTGCAGTAGTTTTATTTGAAGGTGGAGTTTTTGTGAAAAGTTATCAAAGCGCTGAATATGAGGGATTAGGAAATTTAGTAGTGACATTAGAAGCATTCTTGAATGATTATGCTTAAGGAGTAACATATGAGATATTCGATGAAAGTAGAGGGAATTACTTGTTCTAATTGTGCCAAAACAATTGAAAACACTTTTAAACTATATGAAGGTGTTTCATGTAAAGTAAACGTTAGTGCAAACAAAGTAATATTCCAATACGACAATGAAGTAATAACATTAACAGAGATAGCTGACATTGTACGTCAAGCCGGTTATACACCGGTGCTTGATGCAAATGCTAGTGAGTCACAAAAGGGCTTTAAAAGAGATATTTTAATCTCTATTTCATTAACAATACCATTACTTTGGACAATGTGGCACCATTTAGGAGCAACTTGGATGACTCCAAGGTTAAGTATGTTTTTAATGCAACCACTAGTTCAAATAATCTTGGCTACACCAGTTCAGTTTTATATAGGAAGAAGATTTTTTGCAGGGGTCTATCATTCTGCAAAACAAAAGGTATTTGGAATGGATTCACTGGTAGTACTTGGAACTATGAGTGCATACATATTTAGTATTATTAAAAGTATAGAAGCATTAAATGGCGCTATTTGGATGGATTTTTCTACTCAAATGATGCCTGAGTTATATTTTGAAACAAGTGCTACGATAATTACCGTGATTTTAATAGGAAACTATATTGAGCATATTGCTAAAAACAGAACATCTGATGCTTTAGTTGATTTGATTAACTTAGGAGCAAAAGAAGCAAGAGTTAAAATTGGTGAAGTAGAAAAACTTATCCCAATTGATGAGATTAAGATAGATGATTTAGTTATTGTTTTAGCTAATGAAAAAATTCCGGTTGATGGACTCGTTATTAGTGGAAGTTCTTATGTGGATGAATCTATGATTAATGGAGAACCGATTCCTAACTTTAAAGAAAATGGATCAGCTGTTATTGGTGCTACACTTAATACAAGTGGAATGATAGTAATCAAGACTACTAGAATTGGTAGTGAAACAGTTTTAGCTAAGATTATTGAAACAGTAGAAGAAGTTAGTGCTGCTAAACCGCCTATTCAAAGAGTAGCTGATAAAGTTTCTACAATATTTGTACCAATAGTTGTATCAATTTCAATAATTACATTCTTAGTTTGGTACTTCGTTATTAGTAACGATGTTTCGTTAGCGTTTGAAGCAGCAGTAGCTGTTATGGTTATATCTTGCCCTTGCGCTTTAGGACTAGCTACACCTACTTCTATATTAGTAGGTTCAGGTAGAGCTGCTAAAGAAGGAATACTTTATAAAGGTGGAGAATTCTTTGAAACTGCTAATAAGATAGATGCAGTTTGCTTTGATAAAACTGGAACTCTTACGATAGGTAAGC
>CAJYBF010000151.1 GCA_913064935.1 uncultured Mollicutes bacterium | reverse complement strand
CCTTTGTTTATTCCTTTATTGGTTACTTTATGTTTCTTGTTAATTTTTTGTTACTTTTTGTCTGCAATCGCAGTTAATACTATAACAAAATCCGGTTTTACTCTTTTAGTTATTGCATCTACTATTTCATATGTTTCTATTCCTGTCTCGCCCATAACTCCAGGAATAACTCCACATACTCTTCTATATCCTTCCTCGACATTTTCTGGTTGGATTTCGAATATATGGTTCGTAACAAGTATATTCTCAACAACTTGAGGACCAAGTGCATCGGGAGTAACTTTATCATTTCCAAGCCCTACTACTAAACATTTGTCATCACTTTTAATATTAAGGTGTTCAAACATAAGCTCAAGTGTATGAGTCAACGCTTCTTGTATCTTAACAAGTTCGTCATGATCTTGCGTAACTAGAGCTGAAGTGTCGATTGTAAAATAAAGCCCTTTTTTCTTGTTGAGATTTTTAGCACCTTTATCATTTATTTTTGTTGTAAATAACAATATGTCTCCAAGTGATTGTTCCTCATTTAAAATACCCGTCAAATTACTTGGAGAATCCACTTCCTCATATGCTAAATCTGTCCTTGTTTGACAATTACTTAAATCGATATTTTTCATAATCACTTTCCTTCCTAAAAGTATTGTTTCTATAATGTGGAAATTTATTCTATCAAGAGTACGAGTTATTAGCATTAAGTGTTGCTTTATTTACACTAGTTTGATAAAATAACAATGTTAGGTGTGGAGGTGGAAAAATGGCTAATATCAAACAACAAAAAAAACGTATTAAATCTAATGAAAAAAATCGCTTAAAAAATGCAGCGTTCAAATCATCATTAAAAACGGCTATTAAAGAAGTGGAACTTGCTGTTGAAGCAAATGATTACGAAACTGCACAAAGTGCAAATAGCGTAGCTCATAAAAAACTTGATAAATCTATTTCAAAAGGTTTAAATCACAAGAACTTTGTGGCTAGAAAAAAATCACAATTAACTAAAATGATTAACACGATTAAAAAATAAGCAAAAGAAAAGTTGTTATTTAATAACAACTTTTTCTTTGCTTATAATTATTTGTTAAATATCTAACAAAAACAACTCAAGTCCAATCTTCTTTTCTATAGCACCACTTTTTATATCGTAGTCAAGTTTACTTAACCTGTCTAACTGCACTTCCATATAATTAAGGTCAATGCTCTTAGCATTTTTCATAATATAATAGGCTCTCCCAGGAGATGCATTAAAGAACTTTTGTATATCTTCTTTTTTATAACCTTTGTTCATTAGATTCTTAGCATACTTTAATTCTCTGAATTTATTGATAATCAAACTGACTAATCTAGTAGGCTCTTCTACTCTAAGTAGGTCATAGTAAATCTCTAGAGCGGAATCTTTATCTCTTGCTATGACTGCGTTAGTCAAAGTGAATACACTTTCCTCGATATTCCTTGATACAAGATTCCTGACGTCAGCTAGAGAAATGTTTCCACCTTCAGCATAATAATTTTCAAATTTAGATATCTCGTTCATAACTTTTTGAGTATCATTTTCTGTTCTTTTTAGTAACTCTTCCAAAGCCTGATTTTCGATTCTGATAGAGCGCTTCTCTAAAAATCTCACAACAGCATGTTCTAATTGAACAGGGTCTAATTTATTCAACTCATAAACATTCGAATTGCTCTTAATGAATTTGACTACTTTCAATTTATTATCTAATTTATTATTTGGAACTATGATGAATTCGACGAACGCTGGAGGATTATCCAGAAACTTCATCAAACTATCCTCATCATGTTTTGATAGTATTTTGAAATCTACATTTTTGATTATAACCACTTTTTTGCTCGACATAAAAGGATACGTTTGAGCATCCCCTAAAGCTTCACTTAAATCACTTTCTTCCAAATCATAAGCAATAAGGTTGAACTGATCCACTCCAAAAGTTTTTATCATATCTTTTAACTTCTTGTCTATTCGGTATTTTTCATTACCAATGATTAAATGTATATTGTCCATTATACCAACTCCAATTGATTTTAGTTACTTATGAATTATATCACACGTAAAAAGAGTGCACAATATAATGCACCCTATATATATGAACATTAAACGTGTTAACGTCTAACGACTTATAGAATCCTAAGTTTCCCTAGGATGTTATTATTATATGCTTTAGTATTAAGGAATATACCTTCTCCTATATCTAAATATATAATTGTGTTATCGTTATCTGTTCGAAATAGCTCTGTTCCATTACTATTAACCATTTCTATTACCTTCCCTGAGGGAAGTCCGTACCCATTATCTCCAACAGATATGATTGCTATATCTGGCTCCAGTTGATTTAACAGTTCTTCTGTAATTGAAGTAATTGAACCATGATGCCCAAGCTTTATAATGTCTACGTTTCCAGTTTCAAATTCTTTTAATTCTGAATCACCCATAAGCAACCATGTTTTCCTAAAGATGCTAGCTCTTACTACAATAGACTGATTGTTGATTGACTCATGGTCATCACCGGGATCTAAAACAGTGTATTCATTGTTGCATCCAAACACATCACCTTTTGATACGTATATAATATTTGCTCCTTTGCCTTTCGCATACTTTATACTTTCATTTAACAGAACACCACTATTATATTCACTTACTACAAGATTATTAACTTTGAAGTTATCAATTATTGTTTTTGCTCCTCCGATATGATCATAATGAGAATGTGTGAGTACTAGATAATCCAATTCATAGATTCCTTGGCTTTTCAAGACAGGTAAGACATTATTGGTTGTTATATCACTCATTAACTTCCCCCCTGTGTCAAAAAGGACATTACAACTGTTAAAAGGAGCTTTAATCAATGTACTATCCCCTTGAGCGACGTCAATGAAGTATATAGCCCCAAACGGGTTAAGTTGCTTTAGAAATAAAATAATCAATAATAACAAGTAGAAGAATCCGTATCCTCTTTTCTTCTCTAAACTAACTAAAAATATATATAAAAATAAATAGTAAATCATAGCTACCAAAGCGTGGATGTTTCCTACTCTTATAATAATACTAAATTGATTAGTTGCATCCAAAATATTTTCAAATATCAATATGACTTCTGCGAATAAGTTGTTGAACATTTTGAAAATGAATGTTAAGAATGTTAAAGGTAAAAAAACATATCCCATCATTAACACAAACAATATATTAAACACTATGCTCATTAAATTAATTTCATTATTAAGGTTTATAATAAATGGTAAAGTTGATAGTTGTGCCAAGATACTGACAAACAGAGATTGTTTAAATGTGTACCCTTTCATAACTTCACATCAGAGTATTAAAAACATAGAAACTATAAAAGACAATTGAAATCCAACATCGTAAATATAAAAAGGGATCAAAAGTAAAAACAAAATAAAAGTTATCGAGATAACATCTAAGCTAGAAAAAGGAATTTTAAGTTTCCTGAATAAAATCACTAAACTATACATCACACTAGCTCTAACGACTGAGACGCTAAAACCTGCAATTACAATGTAAATCATTAAAAAGACAATTATCAAGTTGTCCACTTGATTCTCCTCAAGAAAATATAAGAGAATCTTTCTCAAAATCAAACACATCAACCCAACATGCAAACCTGAAATAGCAAATAAATGAATTATTCCAACATCTTTTAAATTAGTTAACACATCCTCAGATAAGTTTGATTTATCACCAATTATTAATGCATATAAATAAGCACGAGTGTTCAAAGGAAACTCATCTAAATAAACCTTAACCTTCTCTCTTATCTCATATACTGTGTTCACCCTGCCTAAATACACGATTTCTGGTTCGTAAACAAGATAATATATTCCTTTTGTCCTAAGATAAAGTTTATAGTCAAATGTGAACGGAGAACTTGCACTTCTAGGCTCTACAAAATCCCCTTTGACTCTTAAAATATCTCCAACTTTGTAAGATTCATAAATAATAAAATTGTCTATGCTTTTACAAACCGATTTCTCATCGTTACTATCAGTTACTATACATTCACTTGAAACTACAGGTTCATGTTCTTGGTAAGTC
>CAJYBF010000150.1 GCA_913064935.1 uncultured Mollicutes bacterium | reverse complement strand
TAGTTGGAAAGTACGCAAAATACAGCATTCAGGATATAGCCATACCTAACGGAAAGGATGTGCTAAAGCCAGTAAAAAGAATAAGACTTTACGGGATGTATAAGATGGGTATGTTTTCAAATAAAACAGACAAAAAATCCGCAAGAATTGTTGGAGAAGTAATGGGTAAATATCATCCTCATGGAGATAGTTCTATTTATGATGCAATGACAAGATTATCACAATACTGGAAAACAAACATGTTATTAGTAGATATGCATGGGAATAATGGATCTATTGATGGAGATAGTGCTGCAGCTATGCGTTACACAGAGGCGAGACTTACGGGCATTGCTGAAGAACTATTAAGAGACATTAATAAAGATACTGTAGATTTCATTCCAAACTTTGATGATGAAGAGTATGAACCAATAGTGTTACCAAGTAAGTATCCAAATTTATTAGTAAATGGTTGTACTGGTATCTCGAGTGGTTACGCTACAGATATTCCTCCTCATAATCTAGGAGAAATTATTGATGGAACTATCCATAGAATTAACAATCCAGCTTCTACCTTAGAAGAAATAATGGAACACATTAAAGGTCCTGATTTTCCAACTGCAGGAATCATTCAAGGGTTAGAAGGTATAAAGAACGCTTACGAAACTGGTAAGGGAAAGATTAGTATGACAGCTCTAGTTGCTATTGATGATCAAACTAATCAACTAATCGTAACTGAAATACCTTATGAAGTTAATAAAGCTGTCTTAGTTCGTAAAATAGAGGATTTAAGATTAGCAAAAAAGATACCAGGTATCTCTGAAGTTAGAGATGAGTCAGACCGCGACGGATTAAGAATCGCAGTAGACATGAAAAAAGGCACCGACTCAGATCTTATACTTAACTACTTATTCAAAACAACTGATTTGCAAAAAAACTATTCATTTAATATGGTCGCTATAAACAACAAGAGACCAGTTCAAATGGGATTAATAGATATTATTGATGCATATGGTAATCATCAAAAAGATGTAGTTACCAATAAATATAACTACGAGATAACGAGAGTTAAAAAGAGACGACACATTGTTGATGGACTTATAAGAATGGTAGACATTCTTGATCAAGTAATCAAAACCATTCGTGAGAGTAGCAATAAGGCTAACGCTAAAGAATTGATTATCGAAAAATACGATTTCTCAGAACTTCAAGCTGAAGCTATTGTAACTCTACAACTTTATAGATTGTCTAATACAGATATCTTCGACTTAAATAAAGAGAAGAAAAATCTAAATACTGAACAGAATAAACTTAAGAAAATTTTATCTAGTGAAGAACAACTGAAACATGTTATCATCAATGATCTTGCTTCTATAAAGGACAGGCTATCAGTAGAAAGAAAATCATCGATAGAAAATGAAATAGCTGAAATAAAAATAAGCGAACACGAACTAATTCCAAACGAAGATGTGATTATTAGTTTATCTAAAGATGGTTACATAAAAAGATCTAGTTTAAGAAGTTATAACGCTTCAGGTGAAGAAAGTTGTGGCCTAAAACATAATGACGCAATTAATGCAATCTACGAAGCTACTACTTTAGAAACACTATTGTTATTTACAAACAAAGGGAACTATATATATTTGCCAACATATAAGATCAATGAATTAAAGTGGAAAGATATTGGAAGTCACATAAGTAACTTAGTATTAATAGATAATGATGAATTCATTATTAATTCGTTCTTAGTTAAAAACTTCAATCTTGATATTGATGTTTTAATAGGTACCCAAAATGGAATGATTAAGAAAACTAAGTTATATGAGTTTGAAGTTCTTAGATATAACAAAAAGCTTAGATCTATTAAACTTAGAAAAGATGACCAAGTTGTAAGTGTAGATTTCGGAACACCAAAGCAAGATATAGTTGTAGTCACCGTACACGGTTGTGCCATCAAGTATCAATCGAATGAAATAGGTTTACTGGGTACAAGTGCATTAGGTGTAACTAGTATAAACTTTAAAAACAAGCAACTAGATAAAGTTGCATTCACAATGTTAGCAGATAATAATGATGATATGTTATTGCTTACTTCAAGAGGAAATGTCATTAGATATGCTGTAACTAAGCTAGAGCTATTAACTAGAAATAGGAAACCCCAACAACTTACTTCATACGTTAGATCGAGTCCACACGATATCATTGCGGCCGTTAAACTTATGAAACAAGAGTATAAGAGTAATATACCAGTTACCCTATTAGCAAATATAAAGAACAAAGTGATTGATGCTTATTCAATTAAGTACCCTACTTCAAACAATGGTAAAAACTATTTAAACAGTTCTTACGGTGAAGTCAAAAGTATTGTCAAAATTAAGCGTATCTTCGATTTCGACATTCCTCTTTATCAAAGAGAAGAAAAAGAAGAAGAAAAAGAAGATGTTAACCAATCAAACGACAATCAAAAAATGTCAAAAAAGGTAGCTAATAAACCATCGATGATCGAAACAGAAGTCGAGATTATCAATGTACCAGATGTAATAAAAACTGAATTAGAATCAAGTAATGCTGATGAAACGGTTCAAAAAGATATTACAATAAAACAAGATGATTTGACTAGTAAGAAAAAAAAACCGATTAAAAATAAGAAGTCCCAAACTAAAGAAGAGTCGCCATCTGATTTATTTGAAGATGATGATACTAACTTAGATTTAGATAATTTATTCGAGAGTACTAACGACTCTTTAATAGATAACATTGAACTAGAAGATAAAAGCGTAGACAAAAAGAAAGAAGTCGTGAAGCAAGAGAAATTATTCTAAAGGCTCACGCCTTTTTTTATGTCATTAATTTGATAGATGACATTAATTAATGTATAATTTACATATATAAATATGTTTAATATACTCAATAATGAGGTATAATACAATAATTATAGTTAATGGGATAGAAAATAATATGATTTGGAATAATAGTTTATATAGATTAATAATACCTAATGATATTATTGTGTATTTGACATAATTATATAAACATCAAGGTATACATATTTATCATGATGATATAATTAAAAAAGATATAAATATTATTGTAAGTTAATTACGGAATGATCTATCCAGCGAAATTGAACAGCAACAAAAAAATAATTATAACTCTCATTACTATTTTTTCAGTAGTGCTCATTTCATTGTTTCCAACATTGTGCATCGGCTGGGTAAATTGGGGTGATCCTGGTTATGTTACCGAAAATGTACTTGTTTCCTCTGGACATATTTCTACGGATCAAATTTTCACCACTCCACAAGTGATGGGATTGTATCACCCCCTCACATTGCTCTCCCTAGCGATCGATTATCAAATATGGGGACACCATCCTTTTGGATTTCATTTAACGAACTTACTTCTCCATTTATTCAATACAGTACTTGTCTTTTTGCTTTTTAGAAGACTCAAAAGTTCTTTGCTTGTCTCTGGAATTGTCGCGTTGCTTTTTGGTATGCATCCGATGCACGTGGAGTCCGTTGCCTGGATTTCTGGCAGAAAAGATGTCCTTTACGTCTTTTTCTTACTGATCGCTGCTCTCTCCTACTTGCGTTACATGGACGGAGAATTAAAACGCAAAGCCCCTTGGTACTTTTTAGCAATCGTATTTTTTATCTTATCCTTACTTTCAAAAAATATTGCCTTTGTTTTTCCATTATTACTGATTCTGTTTGACTGGAAACTTGGACATCCTATAACTAAGAGAACACTTCTAGCCAAAATTCCATTTTTTCTTTTAGGTGCTGCTGCTTTACTCATTGCGTTTCAAGGTCAAGCCGCTTCTGATTCTTTAGTCACTGCGGACACACATAGTTTTAGCGAGGGAATTTTATTCGGCTCGTACAACACTGTATATTACATATTTAAATCTGTATTACCGATTCAATTGGCAGCATTTCATCCTTTCCCAGTGACTGCTGGGCTTTCGGGATTTTTTTATTTCTCGCTGCTCCCACTCCTGCTTTTGATGATTGTTTTACTTTGGGCTTTTAAAAAACATCGCAACTTCTTTTTCGGATTGGTGTTTTATCTTGTTGCCATCGCTCCACTCGTTCAAATTGTTCCATTTG
>CAJYBF010000149.1 GCA_913064935.1 uncultured Mollicutes bacterium | reverse complement strand
TTATTGTCTGGAGAAGTTTTTAAGTTATCTACTTCTGACGAATATATAGGAATTGTTGATGAACTTTTCGAAAAAAAAGAAACACTTGAGAATAATTTAAGAAGAGAAATTGAAAAAGTACATAAGAATATCCATAGAAACAAGCATATACCTAAAGATGAATATATCGCTTTTAGTAAAATTAGTTCAGTAGCTAATAGCAAATGGGAAGAAGCAAAAGAAAAGCAAGATTATTCAATCTTCAAAGACCATTTTAGTGAAATGATTTACTATATTAAAAAGTTTCATAAATATGCTGATCTTGGTGATGATGTATACTCTGTTAAGTTAGATGATTACGAAGAAGGATACGATATAGCTAAATATGATGAGTTCTTTGATTACCTAAAAGAAAATCTAGTACCATTTGTATTAGAGGTTTTATCGAAACCTGAGATTGATGATTTGTTTATTCATGATAGACTTTATGACATAGATAAACAAAGATTATTCGTTAACTATTTGTTAAAAGTATTCAATTTTGATTTAGACCGTGGATTATTACAAGAAAGCATACATCCTTTTACCGGTGGGACTCATTGTAATGATGTGAGATTGACAGTTAGATATCTAGAGGATTTTCTACCATCAAGTATTTTCGCGGGAATTCATGAACTAGGTCATGCAATTTACGAACAACAAGTGTCTGATGATTTGATTGAAACAAATTTAGGATCTGGAGCGAGTCCTGGAATTCATGAATCGCAATCGAGGTTTTATGAAAATATCATAGGAAGAAACTTTGAGTTTTGGAAGTTGCATTATCCTAAGTTAAAGGAAATATTTGAAGAAGAACTAAAAGATATAAATGTTGAGAAGTTCTATAGAGCGATCAATAAAGTTAAAGCATCCCTAATTAGAGTTGAAGCAGATGAGTTAACTTATCCACTTCATATACTTATCAGATATGAAATAGAAAAATTAATCTGTAATACCGATATATCGGTAGATGAGTTGCCTAAGATTTGGAATGATTTACATAAAAAATACTTGGGAGTTACCCCAACTAATGATGAGGAAGGAATACTACAAGACATTCATTGGTCTTGGGGAATGTTTGGATACTTTCCAACTTATGCATTAGGTAGTGCAATAGCAGCGCAAATATATTACAGTTTAGATATTAATTTAGACCAAGCAATTGCCAATAATGATATTTCTAGCATCAATGAGTACTTAAAGAAAAGATTACATATATATGGATCTACCAAAACACCAGCAGAACTAATTAAACTAGTAACTGGTGAGGAATTTGATCCCAAATACTATGTGAAATATCTTAAGGAAAAGTATTCAAAAATATATAAGTTAAACTAAAGGAGAGAACATGAAAAAGTTAGCAATTATCAACACATCGACAGGATGTACAGATTACTTGGATCATGGATATGATATCAAGACAGCTAGGTTAAGAGTAATTATGGGGGAAGATAGTTATCTAGATTTTGCAGAATTAACTGCTGAGGAGTTCTTCAGCAAAATAGCAGCGAATCCTGACATTTTACCTTCTTCATCGACTCCGAACTATGTTGATTACGAAGATTTACTTAAGGAATGTGAAAAAGAAGGATATGAAGAAGCATTAATCATAACGATCTCTTCAAAACTAAGTGCATCATATGCTGTAGCTGTAAATGTTGCAGACGAATATGAAGGAAACTTAAAAGTTTCTGTTTATGATTCGTTGTCAGCTGGACTTGGTGAAGGTTACTTATCTGTTGAAGCTGCTAAAATGGCTAAAGAAGGAAAGAGTGTTGCTGAAATAGTAAAACATTTAGATGAACTTCACGATAATTACGGAATGTATCTTGTCGTGGATTCACTTAGACTACTAATTAAAAATGGTAGATTGAGTGGAGCAAGCGGATTTATTGGTAGTGCATTGAAAATAAAGCCTATACTTGAGGTAGTAAAAGAAGGTACTATTGAGACGCTTGTTAAAATTAGATCTAGTAAAAAGGCATTACGTGGTTTAGTAGATCATTTCGTTACTCAAGTTCAAAATGTTGAAGACTTTGTTGCTTTCATACATACTTCAGACAATCCTGAAGCAGAACAATTTCTAAGAGATGAACTTGCAGAGAAATTCCCAGGAAAAACCGTATTAGAAACTCCTGTTACACCTGTACTTGGTTGTCACACAGACTGCGGAGTTGTAGCATTAGGTTATTTTAAGAAGTAGGAAATTAAATATTCAAAAGTTCTAGATTTTACTAGAACTTTTTTAATACAAAAAAAATCCCTCAATTGAGGGATTTTGATTATCTACTGTAGAATTCTACGATTAGATTTTCTGCGATATCAGTCATAATTTCTGATCTTTCAGGCAATCTTACATATGTGATTTCTAATTTATTTTCATCGAATGTAACAAATTCTTTTCTTGAAGCAGTTGCTTCTAAAGAATCTTTGATGATTTGTAATCCTCTTGATTTTTCTCTAAGAGAAATTACTTGACCTGGTTTTAATCTGTATGATGGAATATCAACCTTTTTACCATCAACAGTAATATGACCATGGTTTACTAATTGTCTTGCTTGACGTCTTGTTGTAGCGAAACCTGCTCTATATGCAATTGAATCTAGTCTAGATTCTAAAAGATATAAGAAGTTTTCCCCAGCTTTACCTTGCAATTTAGTAGCATCTTTGAAGATTCTTTTAAATTGTTTTTCCGTTAAACCATAAGTGAAACGAACTTTTTGTTTCTCATGTAATTGTAATCCGTAGTTTGATAATTTTCTTGTACGTTTTTGTCCGTGTTGCCCTGGAGCAAATGGACGTCTTTGAAGCTCTTTACCGTTTTCTAGAGTTGAAAACCCTAAACGACGGGACTTCTTCCATACTGGACCTGTGTATCTAGCCATTTTTTGTACCTCTTTCATTGTTTTTTTTAAAACAACGACTTGCATGAATAGTTATTCTCAGGGAGTCTATTTGGTATCCTCGTCTTGCAGCCTGTAGACTACCGATACACCTTAAACAGAATAGACACGTTGAGAAACTATGGATGCTACTGCCATTATTTCGCAAATACTATTATATATTATTAGACTCTATGAGTCAATGGAAATGTAAGAAATAAGTGTATTTATTAGCTTTTCTAAGTATAATTTGTCCACATTATCAAATCTGTTATGAATTGGGCTATCAATGTCTAATAATCCATAAAAGGAATTATTAATGATTATTGGTATTACTATTTCTGATTTTGATGCTCCATCGCATGCTATATGGCCTGGGAAGGCATCGACATCATCAACTACAATACTTTGTAATGTTTCTGCAGCAGTACCGCAAACACCATTTCCAATCATAATTTTAGTACATGCAGGTAAACCCTGAAATGGACCTAATAATAATTCGTTATTCTTAAATAAATAAAAACCTACCCAATTTATGTCTTTTAAATATGCATTAAGTAATGCAGAAGTATTGCTTAAATTAGTTATATTATCATTTACATCTTCTAGTAAGTACTTCAGTTGATTTATTATTGTTTCATACATCTCAGGTTTGTTTTTACTACTTTCAAGCTTGGTGAACATATTATCAACCCCTTTTAATAATTATACTCAAAGAATCATTAATTTCTACTACAATTGTCAATAATAGTTGTAAATGGTAAAATAAATAGTTGATATGATATGATTATTACGATATAGTAAATAGCAATAAACAAATGGAGGTAAAATATGTACGATAGAATTTTAATAAGATATGGTGAACTTACACTTAAAGGTAAAAACAAAATAGACTTTATAAATAGAGTTTATCAAATGGTAAAAGATAAGTGTGGAAAGTTTGAAAATATCGAATACGTCAAACAACACGATAGACTATATATTTTACTAAACGGAGAAGTATACTCAGAAGTAGAAACTCAATTAAACAAAGTTTTTGGACTTCACTCGTATAGTTTAGTAGCAACAACAACTAAAGATTTAGATGACATAAAGAAATTAGCACTAAAGGTTGCTGAGTCTGTAACTGAAGAAAAAACGTTTAAATTTGAAACCAAAAGAAGTGATAAAATCTATCCGCTTACTTCGATGCAAATAACTCAAGAAGTAGCTGGATACGTGTTATCA
>CAJYBF010000148.1 GCA_913064935.1 uncultured Mollicutes bacterium | reverse complement strand
CTTAACCATATTAATTTATCAAAGATCTTTTAATTTAGGATTTTTAATCCTATTTTCATAATGCCTACAATTCATCAAGTGAAATAATTTCATTATTCACTTGACTTATTTATAGTTGGCTTAATAACGATGTTATATTATAGCATAAAATCAGGAAATCAATATATTTTTAAAGCACACAAAAAGAGATTAATGGGCCGGTGTAAATGTTTTTTAAAGTTGCTTTTTTACACTAGTGAAAGGGGTTTCAAAAAAGTGTATCAGCTTTTGAATTACCGTGTTATAATAACTTGTATTTAATTTGAATTACGGGAGAATACTATGGGAAAAGTTCTACATGATGTTGTCTTTACTGCGGTGAGAGCAGCACAGGACGCTAAGAAAAAATATGGTAAAGATAAGGTAATGGATGCAACGCTAGGGTCGTTATATAATGAAGAAGGTATTATGGTTGCACTAGACTCAGTGTGGGATGTTTTTAACGATATCCCAAATATACAAAAGGCAAAATATGCATCTTCATTACAAGGAAATATAGAATATAGAGAAGCAGTAAAAAAATGGTTGGGATTACCTGACGCAGAAGTCGTTGCCACTCCAGGTGGAAGCGGAGCTGTAAGTATCACTTTCAAGAACTCTTTAGATCAAGGTGACAAGATACTCCTTCCAGATGTTTACTGGGCACCTTATTTAGTTATGGCAGTAGAACAAAAACTAGAGGTAGACTATTACCAAATGTTTAAAGGCGATCATTTCGATGTGGAAAGTTTCAAAGTGAAATGTCTTGAGTTAATGAAGGAACAAGGAAAAGTCCTTGTTGCTATCAATGACCCAGCACACAATCCTACTGGTTATACGATGAGTATGAACGAATGGGAACAAGTAATGGAATTTCTTAATGAACTTGCTAATCAAGGAAAAGTAATGCTACTTAATGATATTGCATACATAGATTTTGTGAAAGACATAAAGAAATCAAGAAAACACTTTAAATTATTTAAAAACATAAATGACAATCTACTAATATCAGTAACTTTCAGTATTTCTAAAACGTTAACAGCATACGGGTTACGCGTAGGTGCAGCAGTAATAGTAGGTAAGAAAAAAGACTCGTTCAAAAATGCTTGTGTGCATAGTGCTAGAAGCGTTTGGAGTAACGTTAATAATGGTGGGATGGTATTGTTTTCAGAAATCATGAATGATCAAGTCAAACTTAATAGATATATAGAAGAAAAAGAAGAGTTCGTTAAAATGCTTGCCGATAGAAGTAATCTATTTTTGAAAGAAGCGAAGGATGTTGGACTTGATACATATCCACATGTCGAAGGATTCTTTGTTACAGTTAAAGTGGATAGTTCTATAAAAGATAAAGTTCATGAAAGACTAAACGAGGAATTGATATTTACTATCAATTTACCGACTGGTCCTAGAGTTGCTTTATGCAGCACTTCTTTAGATAAAGTTAGAGTACTGGCAGGAAAGATTAAAGATATTATTAATGAATTTTAGACTAACTAAGAGTTAGTCTTTTTTTTAGACTAAAGTGTAGTAAAGAATTCTGGGAGTAAGACATATACTGGTTATAGTGATTAAAAGATGGGAACTGAAACAACATAATCGTAAAAATAGTTTTATTATTGTGTTTAACACAAAAAACGTATATACTGAGTCTACAATCTAAATTTTATGTGTGGGGGCAATTTATGAAGTGGATTTTTTCAAATAAGAATTTTATATTATTATTTATGGGGAATTTTGTATCAAGTATAGGTACAACGTTCTATAATTTTGGTGTTGGGTGGTACATACTTACGATTACTTCATCACCGTTACAAGCAGGAATATATATGGTGACAAGTGGAGTTATTTCGTTTTTGATGATGCCATTTTGCGTAGTTATAGCTGATCGATTTGATAAAGCTAAAATATTGTATGTTACTGATTACATTAGAGGAGTTGCGATTATAGTGGCTCGGATATTTATATTCCAAGCTTTATCTATGACCACCACTTTGATTGTACTGTACTTAAGTATGATAGTGCTGACTGTTAATCAAGCTTTGTTTCAGCCGGCAGCATCTAGTTTGACTGTGGAAGTAGTAGATAGAGAGAATTTACAGTCTGCAAATGCCACGATGAGCTTAATTGGTAGTTTCCAAGGCATAGTAGGGTTACTACTTGGTGGTATAATTTATGGTTTACTAGGGATTAAATGGATATTCATTATTAATGGTATCTCATTTATTCTATCTGGGATTTCTGAAATGTTCATTAGATACGGTTATCAGGAACCAGAAAGTAAATTAACTGTTAAAAGCGGGATGAAAGATTTCGCTGAAGGAGTGCAATACTTATTGTCGAAGAAAGGTTTGTTTTCTTTACTATATTAGGAACACTAATGCTAAATTTCGCTTTCATTCCAATGACAGCAAATGCATTTCCTTATATGTTTAACCTAGTCTTAGTGACTTCTCCAATTGACTATGCAATGATTGGAGTAGCCATTTCAGTTGGTACATTTATAGGTGCAATTGTTATCGGTAACCTATCTAGGAAAATCAAAGTAATGAGATCTACATTTATCGGATTAGTTTTGTTAATAGCAAGTTACACATTTATTACATATATATTTTATATGATTTTAAATGACAGAATGATTTACAGTAAATTCTATATGTATGCACTTGGAATTATGTTTATCCAAGGTCTAATACTTATGTATGTAAATATTCCTCTAAACACTGCATTTGCTAGGTTTGTTGATGAGAAGTATAGAGGAAGAGCATTCGCTGTTGTAGGTTCATTAAGCATGGCAGCTACACCACTAGCTATGTTGCTAGGAGGTATCGTTATAGAGTTTGCTGGAGTACTAGAACTAATATACGGGTGTCTGGGAATACTACTTATGATTATGGTATATATGTTTGGTAATAAAAACATAAGAATCTTCTTTAAACAACTAGATATGGATGAGAAGTCAAATCCCGATTCACTTTAAAATAATGTTAGAGTCCTACTGGACTCTTTTTTTTGAAAAAAAAAGACTATTATTTTCATAACAATCATTTCATATTAACTTCTATAGCTTTTTCTACTGCATTTAGTATGTGTTCATAGACAGTACATCTACAAAGATGTCCAGAAATAAGAGTTCTTAACTCATTTCTTGAGTACTTAATTTTAGAATTAGCAATCTCAGTTGCTGTAAGTATTAGTCCAGGTGTGCAAAACCCACACTGAACGGCAGCTTCTTCAACAAATGCTTTTTGAACTGTAGATAAATCTCCATTTATACTGTTCAGTCCCTCAACGGTTGTGATTGATTTATTTTTAGCCCAACTGGCTAAGTAAATACAAGAGTTAAATGCCTTACCATCTATTAAAACAGTACATGCTCCGCATTCTCCTACTTCACATCCCTTTTTCACACTTGTTAACCCTAGTGTATTTCTAAGCATGTCTGTAAGTGATTCTCGAGGATCAATTACGATTTCTTGATCTCTACCATTAATTCTACATCTAATCGTCTCAACCATTAATATGTCCTCCTGCTCTTTCTATAGCTCTAGATAAAACTCTTATAGAAAGTTCCTGTGCTAGATGTTGTCTAAATTCTTTTGTTGCTTTCCAAGAAGTTCGGGGATTAATATCATTTAAAACTAATTTCTGAATTGCTTGTAGAAGAAGTTCATTTATTAATTTCCCCTTAGCAAAGTTTTCAGTTTCAAAACATCTTAGGGGTATTGGTCCACCAACTCCGAAACCTATTCTGACATCTACTAAAGTTTTGAAATCGTTACTTAGTTTACAATTAATAGCTACGCCTTGTATTGCGATGTCCATAGCATTTCTTTTTGCATATTTATAATAATGTCCGAAGTAATCTTTATAACTCTCTTTTCTAATTATGATCTTAGTCAATATCTCTCCAGGTTTTAAATCAACTTCTCCAACCCATATATAGAAATCTTTTATAGATTTTACTCTTACTCCAGTTGGTCCAGTAATTTCTAACTCTGCATCATAGGTAAATAAGGTAGAAGCACTATCTGCTGAAGTAATACCATTACAGATGTTTCCACCAATAGTTCCTATTTTTCTAACTTTGTGTCCTACTACAGTGTTAACAGCTTCAGCTAACCTAGGATTATGTTT
>CAJYBF010000147.1 GCA_913064935.1 uncultured Mollicutes bacterium | reverse complement strand
ACCTAACCGATTTGTGAAATCACTTAAGGAAAGTGTTTTCGTCTCAGAAAATTCTAAGGATTCGATATCCCAAGGGCTATCTACACTTTGTAAATAGTCTTCATGTCCTCCCCAAATGTATGAAGGATTCTCAGTTTTACCGTTGCTTGTAGAAAAATACATAGCATTAATATAATTTCCTTCATATTTTATGACTTCTCCTTTAGTAGCGATCACGGTCTTTTCAATCTTTTGATAATATTCGTCATAGTAAACGCCCCACAAGGATTGTAGTTGAGATTTAGTCTTATATACTTGATGATAATCATCAGGGGATAGAATTTTCCCTTCTTCATGTGCGTTCATAGCATATGTTCTAGCTGCTAGTGCTTGAGCCTTTAGTGCTTCCTCATGAAAGTGAGGATACATCTCACTGCTTACCACTCCAACAATGTACTCCTCTAGAGGAATGCTAACTACTTGGCCATTTGTTTGTCTTAGTCTAATGGAGATATCACTTTCTACAACGTTATTAATGTTTATTAGAAGTCTTTGATTAACATAGATAACATCATCATCCATATTATTGATATTCATCAAGTCTGTTATAGAGATATTAAATCTACTAGAGATACTCCACAAACTATCTCCAGATTGAACTATATATTCTTGAGTGATATCTGTTTTATCACTGCTTACTAGCAATGTATTACCAACGTATATTTCATCAGTTGTTAAGTTGTTTAAATGTTTAATTTCATTCACCGTCATATCGTAATCTATTGCGATACTCCATAAACTATCACCGTACTTGACAGTATAAATGGATGATGCTGACTGACTCACAACATGTATAACGTCACCCGGGTGAATAGTATCTGATGTCAAACTGTTAATTTCCTTTAACTCATTTACTGACATATCATACATAGAAGCAATTTTCGAAAGATTATCTCCTTCTTTTACTATATATAAATTATTACTGATAGGAATAGATATTGTAAGTTCATCACCAGGATGAATAATATTTGAAGAAATATTGTTCATTGTTTTCAATTCATCTACTGTCATGTCATTAGAATTAGCTATACCCCATAAACTATCGCCTTCTTGTATTGTGTAAGTTGATTCGCTAGTTGGTGTATTGCTAGCAGAAACTGCTATGGTACTCCCTAGGAGTACTGTAACTGACAAGACCCCGCCAATAACTATTTTAATCATATTTCCCTTGAAGTTAATCTTCTTTGTTTTAATAAAATCTATAACTTGTTTTTTGAATGTTTTTAGTGAAGCATTAGTGCCTTCTAAAAAATCATTTGAAAATTCTGTGTTAAGTCCCTCATAGTACAAATATAAAACTTCATTTCCTTGATCTTTTTCAATCTTAAAATTAGTTATCATAAAACCATCCTTTCAATAACTATTTTCTCAAAAATTGGCAAAAGAATACGCTATTTAGTTAATAAACTGAAATAAATAAATGTATATGAAATAAAGCTTAATTTTGTTGACATAAACAAGCAAATATTATAGAATATATGAGCACACTAAAATGGAGTAGTACTCAAGTGGCTGAAGAGGTGCCCCTGCTAAGGGCATAGGTCGTTTACGCGGCGCGAGAGTTCAAATCTCTCCTGCTCCGCCATTTAAATAAAACTAGTAAACGTTCATAGCGTTTACTTTTTTTAGCTTTATACTTGATATATTTGCTGAATACCCTGTTTGTTTTGGAACTCAACTGTTGGTTTAGTGGATATCAACTTACAGTGTTTTGCATCTTTTCTACTTTGAATATATAATATTTATAGGGGGAGTGATTATGGATAACAAAATTATTGGAGAGTTTTTATTAAGTCTTAGAAAAGAAAGAAGTCTTACTCAAAGTGATATAGCTAACCTATGTAATGTTTCTGGGCAAGCAGTGTCGAAATGGGAAAGAGGAGAGTCTATACCTGATATTGGGATTCTACAGAAATTAAGTCTACTATATAACATCACAATTAATGAACTTTTAGATGGTGTAAGGAAATCTACAAATGAGAATGATATTAACAAGATTTTTTATCTAAAAATTATTCTACTATTGATATCGCTACTAGCCTTTTTTCTACCTTTCGTAAGTAACGGTGTTATTCTACGAGGTTTCAAATTGATATACAGTGGGTTATCTGGATACACGGTATACATAACCTGGTTAATGTTCATTTCGATAATATCTCAAATCATATATTTTTCATTTGTATCTACTGGAATCCTTAAAAAAAATATTTGTTATAGAATATTTACGGTTATATCAAGTTCATTGCTTTTTTCAATGTCGTTAATAAACATAGCTGTAATTGATTTTGTTCCAATTTCACAATTTATAATTGGTATGTGTGCTGTTGGGTTATTAACTATGCTTAGCTGGGAAACAAAAGATCTAGATGATGATGAAAACATGGAAGAGAATCAAGAGAAATTATTACGAAAGCATAAATCATACTTCGATATCTGTATGACAATATGTTCTGTTTTATTTATAGTTACACTTGCTGACCTAGTTGTTAATTACTATGTAGACATCGAAGAATATTTAGTCCCTGCCCTGCTTGCATTTATGGTACTATCATACTTCTTCACAAGGACCTTAATACTATCAAAAAGTATAAAGACAATTACTAGATTACATTTTAGTTTGTTGAGCGTGCCACTGATATTTATTTTACTTGTTGCTAGTATAAGATTTATCCAAGGATATTATAAACCACTACCTGCAAAGATAGCTGTATTAATGGTTTTAATAGTTGCTTCATTACCACTAGTTTTTCCTATTCTAAATTTGAGAAGTCTAAATAAAGTAACTGAAAACAAATTATCAAATTAGATTAGTATGAGAAAAAATAATATACAAAAAGTAGAAAAAGAATATATTTTTAATTTTCTACTTTTTTTTCTTTGAATGTAGTTTAACTATCTTTTGATTTGTAACAATAGGTTGAAAATTTAATACGTGAGCAAGTAAAAATCATATCTTAGGAGTTCAAATCTCTCCTGCTCCGCCATTTAAATATAACTAGTAAACCTTGAGAGCGTTTACTTTTTTATAGTCAATTATGTAAATCATCTATCTCCAACATAGTTATTCGCTATTCTATATTTGCAAGATAGTGATATACTTATAATAGAGATGACTTATTTAAGGAGTTTCTAGGAGGATGTTATGGTTAATAAAAAAAGCGTTTGGATTTTCATAACTATAATTCTAACCGTATTAGCAGGTTGTTCTGATAAACAATTAGTAGAACATATTTACACTTTTAGAGGTGAAAGTGAGAATTGGGTGGGCGAGTACAAAGTAAATGGCACAGTAACTCGTTCAAATGAAGATGGAATTCTACGTTATAGAATGTACTCGAATAACATTTTAATTTTGACATATAAGGGATCCATTGAAACTATTCTAGAAATAGATGAGTTAAGTTATTCCTATCAAACGAGTAGAAGTAGAAGTGGAGGAGCTGGAACTTTAACAAATCCAACTCAGAAACAAATAAATCACAAATCAGGTGGCAGTGGAGGAATT
This sequence comes from uncultured Mollicutes bacterium, assembly GCA_913064935.1. GTDB lineage: Bacteria > Bacillota_I > Bacilli_A > MAG-NZ > MAG-NZ > Zrk6. Next base: position 616 of record CAJYBF010000147.1, on the reverse strand, counting down.
GTTAGAGAAGATGAAATTATCGCAGTCTCTATTGAAATTGGTGGACTAACAGAATCCTTTGAACTTACTACTACCCAAGAATAATCGTTATTTCGGATGTGCATAAACTGAAAAAGGCGTTGTTTCGGTCTCCAACACCGATAATACTGTAATTGCTGTTAGTTCTACAATTATAATTGTTGAGGTATAAACGTATGATATACTATTAATAGTATGCCAAATTTTAGTGAGGGCCTAATATGAAAAATTGCTTGCTTGTGATTGTATATTTATTTGCTGCGCTATTTCTTTTCATTGTATTACCATTATTACTTTATGTGCTAGGAGATTTTCTTGAAGAGAATAAGTATAAGGACTGGGTTAAATATGAGGTTTGTATGCTAGATATCGAAACTGATGAAGAACATGCCTTTGGCAAAGATATATTTAAGGAAGGATTTACAACTGGACACTCAACATTGTTTAATGTAAGAGTAATTGATTATGATACTATGACACCTTAAATAAGAGACACAACAGGTAGAATTATTACTCTAAATTTATCTAAACAAAGCGAAGGTGTAGAGTTTTATATTAATTGTAAAGGAAAATATGATAAAAACATAAAAAAATAAAA
>CAJYBF010000146.1 GCA_913064935.1 uncultured Mollicutes bacterium | reverse complement strand
TGGATATGGATTTGTTTTTTCTCCATACAAGTTGCGTTCTAAGCTTATTTCTCCATCAAAGTCTCCTGTGAGAGCGTTCACTTGAAAATCATATAAAGCAATTAATTTTAGATACGGACTACTCTTCATATCTTTTTCTGAGAGGCTACCATGTTTTACTTTTGTGTTTCTTGGAATTCCGGTAGGTTCAAGTTCTAGATAATCAGAATATCTTTTATTTCCAACATAAGTTGCTAGTTTTCCGTCTTTAACAATGTCAACATCTTTTAATACAAATCCGTCTTCATCACACGGTGAAGAGAACGTAGAATTTTTTAAGTTAGGCAATAATGATTTGGTAACACTATCACCTTTAACATCACCTTGTAATGATTCACCAATTTCGGCCTCAAATATCCCTTGATACTTGTACATTAATTGTGTTCTGGCAATATAGTAATTCATAAAAGTTTTAACTGCATTCTTACCAAACAATACTGGTACGCCATCAATCTTTGGTAGTGAAGTAGCAATAGCTCTTTCTTTTGTTTCTAACAATGAGTTTTTAACTTCCTCATAAATAACTTTAGGGTTAAAATCAGCAAAGCTTATCATATTATATAATTCTACTTCATCAAGTTCTTCTTTCCAATCCGTTATCAACTCTATCATTCCATCGTACTTTGTATAGGCAATATCTACCCCAAGTGAGTTAACAATTCTTATGTCATTCTTGTTTATAAAAAACTCCGTAGAGTTTACTTTACCATTGTCATACACATCAGCTTTATACACTGCTTCAGCAAGTCGGGGACCAAACTCCTTAAACTCACCCTCAGAAAAATTGCTGGTTGGATAAAGTATTTTCTCGTCACTCGGTGATACAAGCTCGTAATATGGGTTTTTCACAAAACTTGCAGCTAATGCTGCTACATCTAGAGCATTTGTCATCTCAGCATCACTCATTGTTGGTGATAGTCTAGTTTTAGAAGAACCTTTATACTTAATTTTATTTTCCTCAAAATCAACATACACAGTAACATCAATATGGTTTACTTTTTTACCTCTGTTCATATCCATATTTTTTTTAACAAAAAACAGTTCAATAGATTCAGTTTGAACATCATTAATTAGCCATCCACTATTATTGATGCTCTCCATTATCTTTTTAATTCGCTTTATCATTATCCTAATCTCCCTACTGCTTTAATATACGTTCCGCCAAGAGAAGTTTTTGCATACTCTTTATACCCTTTTCCACAAGCTCCTACACCTGACAACTCAAGCCCACCAGAAACCATGGAGATACTTTCTAACAAATCAGGAACATACCCAGTCAACAAGACTGGTGCGACAATCTTTCCAGTTAACTTACCATCAATTATTTCTCTACCTCTAGCAATCATACATTGAATACCCCAATTTTTAGGATCTTCCATACCTGAGTTATAATCTTCAAGTAAATATCCTTTAGAAACTGAAGCTATCATATCCTCGAGCTTATCATCTCCAGGAGCAAAAAATGTGTTTGTCATTCTTGCATAAGCTTTTCGTTCAAAAGATTCTCTTCTACCGTTTCCAGTAGGAACAGTACCTAACTTCAGTGCACTTAATAAATCACTCAAGCCTGCCTCTAAGATACTTTTATTAATAACTGTTGTATCAGTACCTAAAGTACCTTCGTCATCGAATAGATAAGTACCAACTTCTTCAGCACTTAATGCACCATCTTTCATAGTTACTTTCTCACTCGCAACTTTTTTACCCATGTATTCAGCACCTTTTGCGCGGTTCTTAACATACATGTCCATTTCTACACCATGTCCAAATGCCTCATGTGCTATTAATCCCGTAACTCCTGGGTTACAAATAACATCATAATCACCAGGAATAACTCTCTCTGCATCTAACAACTCTATTGCAGATTGTACTAGTTCCTCTATACCCTCAAGTTCATCTAATAACTCAAGACCCTTAAGACCTGAGTACCCTTTAAAAACGACCTTGATATTGTTTTCTCTTTTTACAATTGGAGCCATAGTTGCACTTGTGCAAATCATTGACTGAGATAAGTCTTTTTTTCCAGAGTAAAAGATTTTAGATATATGAATTTCCTCAAAAGAAACTCTAAAATCTAAAATTAAATCTGATAATTTTAAACTGTTATTCATTATTTCGGTTAGTCTATCGATTTTCACTTTAGCACTGATAGAACTAGGATCAATTTCTACTTCCTTAACCATTGACTTTTGAATTTCATCATCCTTGATTAGAGGGTATTCGTTAAATAGAATATTTTGTTTTTGCAACATTTTAACATCGTTTACAACTACACTTTCAATATCCTTAATGATAGTCTCTAAATTAGATTCAGAAAACTCATTAAACGAATATTCGGAATAGTTTATACCGTTGAAGACTCTAACAACAAAGCCACGCTCTGCCCACATAGAATCGTTAATAGAACTTCCTTTTTTCGATACTTGATATGTCTTTCCAGTTGTGTCTACTCCTTGAATTGAAGCATACTTGTAAGTCTCAAGAAGCTTATCAACTAATTTCTTTGTGATACCCTTTTGTTTTACTAAATAATTTGACAACTTAACTTTCATAGAATTTCCTCCTTTGTATTATATAAATACTAATGTCTTGATTCTTTTCTCGATCTTTTCAAATTCTTTATAAATCTTTTGAAAACTCCTTCAGAAGAGTAATCAAGAACTGATTGTTTATATAGTGGTACTCCAATTGAATAAATGGCTAATATACTTACTATTTGTATAGAAACCATAGTAATAACCTCTATTATACTTATATCCCCACTGATATAAAGTCCTGGTGCTAACATCAAGGTAAAGAATGGAATATAAGCCATAATTTGTGAAAATAGAGCACCGTCAAATAATGGAGCGAAGATTGCTGTATAAAAACCTAAAATCATTAGTATCATTACTGGTGCAATGATTTTCTGATAATCATCTAATTCATTAGCTGTTGCTGCCAAAATCGACATACACAATGAATATAATAAATTGGTTAGAATAAATACAACTACAATTATAATTCCTGCGACTATAATTCGATCATAGTACTCAGTCAAATCGATACTAAATGGCAGTGCCGGTATCCCTTTAGATGATTTTGATACTATAGATCTAATCATAAATCCTATCCCACCATATGCTGAAAGTAGTAAAAATTGTAAAATCGCAAACAAGTTTACCGATACCAATTTTGATTTAAGATGAGTTTTAGGCTCAACGCTGGACATTATTACTTCCATACTTCTTGTTGATTTTTCATCGAAAATTTCAAGTCCTATCATTTGCACAACCATTAATATTCCAAAGAAGAAAGGAATAATAAAGACTATGGTTACTCCTTCGACAAGTAGCGATGACTCCTCGGATTTCCCTTCATCATTTACAACAAATCTCTCAACTTCGATTTGCTTTAGAATTTGTGAAATATCATTTTGATTAACATCTAATCTTAATGCAGTTTCTTGCACCTTTATTCCATTCAGTGTAGAGGATAAAGATGAGTACAATGTGGTAGAGAAAAGTTCATTAGAAGAAATCTTAGCTGATAATTCTTCTCCATCTAATACTTCAACCACGATAATGTTTCGACTCTCTTCTTCTAAGGCGTAATCCCCATTAATTATTATTAACTCTTCTGCCGCTTCGTAAGGTCCGTTTATGATTGAATACTCAAACAATTCAAAATATTCTCTATTTATATCATCTTGATAGTAAATTGTGTAAACTTGGTCGAAATCTCCACCAAAACTTTTGATTATTGTGTCTAGGTTACTTATTAGAAGTACTAACAAACATAAAATAATGTTTGATATAAGAAATGCTTTCTTCATAATCTTTCTTTTTAAACTAAACGAAACTAAGAATCTAAATTTACTCTTCATAACTCTTACCCACCTTACTTACAAAAATTTCATTAAGAGATGGTAACTTCACATCAAATAGTTTTATATTTTGGCAACGTGATACATATTCAAACACGTTGCTTACTTGCTCATCATTTTTTATTTTAACCTCATAAGAATCATTGTGCTCTAAAACCTCAACAACTCCTTCGATTTCTCGAAGTTCATTGATTTTCACATCACCTTTAATGTAGATGTTTTGCTGACTAAACGTATGCTTACTATCTTTTATATATCATGATAA
>CAJYBF010000145.1 GCA_913064935.1 uncultured Mollicutes bacterium | reverse complement strand
CAACTCTGTTGTAGAACTTCATGAACTTACAAAACACCAGATAGGCATCTGCAAGATGTATGTAAGTTGTGTCAATAAACCAGGAAGCTTGATCACTGCACTGGATATTTATGATGGAATTGAACCATCGCCTGATTCTATTGATGAACTGTATAAGGAATTATATACATTTGATATTTTTGACAAAACAGCTAGTAAAGACAGCTATGATAAGGAGAAATAATTATGAATAGAAAGACACTTATAAAGTTAGTTATTTGGACTGTAATAATACTAATCGTAGCTGGTACAACAGTAAGATTAATAAGAAGATTTAGTGAAGCTTCATCCGAGGTAGTTGAGCAGTCAACAACAGTTGATGTTGGAGTGGTTTCAAGGGGAACTTTGGAAAGTTTGATTGACACTGAGGGTACGATATGGGCAACAAATGCAGGGAGCCTATATTCAGAAAATGATTATAAAGTAAAAGAGGTATTTATAGAAATAGGTGATCATATTAATAGTGGAGATCTTGTTCTGACTATAGATACAAAGCCTTTATTTATGCAAATAGACAACTTGAACCTTCAATTAATTCAATAATATAAGTTATTAGAGGCAGCTACAAATGATAATCAATTTGAAGAATTAAATATTGTTTCTCAAAGGCAAGGAATAATTAAAAGTACAAATCTAGCCGAAGATATGTTTATCGAAGCAATATTATTAGATAATGAATCTCTATTATTTATGGAGACAACATTGGGAGATTTTGAACTAAGCGATTTTATCACAAAAGGTAGAATAATTGAGATAGCGGATTATGTTATAAAAGACTATGAAGTATCAGTTGGAGAATACTTATTTACAATAAGTATTGAATCAAGTGAGTTAATAAATGCTAGAAATAATATAGATGAATTGCTTACCGAAATAGAAGGTTTAGAATGGTTGATAAACAATGCGGAAGTATACTCACCGTTTACTGGTATAGTAAGTTCATTTTCTATAATAGATGAATCAAACATCGCTGAAAATCAGCCGATTATGGATGTAATGTTTACTGATGAGTTTGCGCTGGTAGTTCAAGTTGAGGAAGATGAGTACTTAGAAATATTCGTAGGACAAATTGGAGTAGTTGAGCTTATAAATGGAGATCTGTATGACGCAGAAGTAAGTGATAAGAGTTTTTATCCTAACAATAATGGAACGTTTAACGTTACGTTAAATTTAATAGAGGGTAATTTTGATTTAATGGGACTAAGTGGAGAAGCCTTAATCATTCTTGAAAGACATGAAAATGTATTGAGAGTACCATTGTCAGCAGTAAAAACTGATAGGGAGGGCGAATATGTAATGATTTTCACAGGAGGAGACATTTCAAGTTATCCGTTAGATGAAATTCCTTCAAAGAAACATTATATTGAAATTGGTTTAACTAACAGTTTGTATGCAGAAGTAATAAGTGGTGTTGAAATAGGTGAAGAAGTTATCACTATTTATACTGCTACTGTAGAGGGAACTGGAAAAAGTATCGGACTTAGAGGGTTTGGTAAATAAAGGAGGATAATATGAGTGAAGTTATTAGATTAAAAAATGTTAAAAAGCATTACTCAATGTCCGATTTTGTTGTTAAAGCCTTAGACGGCGTAGATTTAATAATTAACCAAGGCGAATTTACTTCTATTATTGGACCATCAGGAAGTGGTAAATCTACGATAATGAATATCATTGGTTGTCTTGACGTTCTTTCAAGTGGTGAATATTATTTGGTTGGCGAAAATGTCGCAAAGTTATCTGAAAGAAAATTATCGGATGTAAGAAATAAGAAGATTGGATTTGTATTTAAATCATATAATTTATTAAGCAACATGACTGCTTTAGAAAACGTTATGTTAGCAGGTAAGTATGCGAGAATTAGTACAAAAGAATGTAAGGAAAAAGCAATTGAGTCCTTACAACAAGTAGGATTAGAAGATAGAATGTATCATAAACCAAATGAGCTATCAGGAGGGCAACAACAAAGAGTTGCCTTTGCTAGAGCGTTGTTCAGTAGTCCACAGTTGTTGCTTGCAGATGAACCAACTGGTAATCTTGACAGTAAAACATCTAAAGAGATTTTGAATTTATTAACTGAGTTAAACAATAAAGGTATGACAATTGTATTAGTTACACATGACCTTGATATTGCGAGTTACTCAAAAAGAAGAATTGAAATGTTAGATGGACTAATAGTAAGAGATATACTTAGAGGTGATGAATAATGAAATTAAGTGATTTATTCAAGTCAGCTCTTTCATCTCTTTGGAGTAGAAGAGTACGTTCTTTTTTAACTAGTTTAGGCGTTATCATTGGAGTCTTTGCCGTTGCGGCATTGCTAAGTGTAGCTGAAGCGAGTGTTAACTCGTTGAATGATTCATTATCGATATTAAATTCAGAGGCAATTGAACTTTGGGTAAATAATCCTGATATAGATTTTGACTATACAGATGTTGAAGCTATGGAAGAAATAGATTCAATTGAAGTAGTTTCTCCATATGCAAATATGGATGCTGAAGTTATAAACGGTTATATTAGTTTGCAAAGCAGAGTAGTTATGACAGTTGAATCATACAAAGTTGCAAAAAACATTGAAGTTCACACTGGTAGATTCTTATTAGATATTGATCAACAAGAAAAGACTAAATCAGTTGTGTTAGGAATAAATGTAGCTATAAATTTGTTCGGTGGAATGGATATCATAGGTGAGGTCATTGATATTAATGGAGATGAATTTACTGTTGTTGGTGTTTTGAAAGACACACCAAGTAGTCTCTTTGGAAATACTAATGACTATGTTTTTATTCCTAAGTCTACTGGAGAAGGGATTTTTGGTTTTGAGGGAATATCGCAAATGTCAATAAAAGGTGTTTCAGATGATTCAGAAATCTCAATGAAAGACATTGAGGAATTCCTTATGATTAAATATGGCGATGAGGATAGCTATAATATATTCAGCAACGATCAAGCACAATAATATATCGATGAAGCCGGTCAAATCCTTATGCTTTTATTAGGAGGTATTGGAGCTATATCATTACTTGTTTCTGGTATTGGCATTATGAATATTATGTTAGTCTCTGTTAGAGAACGCACAAGAGAAATTGGTATTAGAAAAGCGATTGGAGCAAGAAGAAGTGATATACTGATTCAGTTTTTAGTTGAGGCAGTAGTTCTTTCGTTAATTGGTGGAATTATAGGAATATTGCTAACTTATGTTGTTACAAGTATCGCTGGCAATATGATTGATGGTATCGATCCAAGATTGAGTTTAAATACGATATTAATCTCAACTATTTTCTCTTTCGCAGTTGGAGTTGTATTTGGATTATATCCAGCTCTAAAAGCAAGTAAACTAACACCTGTTGAAGCACTAAGATATGAATAATTAGTAAAAGCCTTTGTTTATTCAAAGGCTTTTTTTATTGATTGATGTAGTAGTAAATAGATAATTTAACAACTTTTGGCATTCCCAAATTAATTAATCAAAAAAACATGCTTGATTAAACTCATAGCTTAATATTTTTATTGTCTATATATCTTCTTCGGTCGAAATTATACTCAACGGGGTGATATTTAAGTTTGCATATATAAATGTTGATATAGCGATTTGAAAATATATAAGAACTACTCAAGTCTTTTATAGATATATCTCGGTAATTTTTAGGGTGTTTACTCATAATTGAGTTCCTCCTCATATAGTATGTATTTAGATTGGCATATAACAACAATTTATTTTGAAATCAAAATCTAGGGATAGGTACAAAAGTAAAAAGTTACTTGACTATTAAAAAATCAGTGAGGATGACTATTTTTTAATAGTCGCTTTTTTTTTATAACATTAGTTCTAGGAATTACTTTATAGTGTCTATCGTTACATTACTATAGTAGTGATTTATGATCTGTTTATAAGTGTATCCTTCTTCCCCCATATAATGTGCTCCGTACTGGCTCATTCCTACACCATGACCCCATCCACGTTGTTCTATATAAACTAAGTCACCTTCGAAGTCGATTGTGAAGTCAGTCGATCTTAAGCCAAGAAGGGATTTAACTCTATTACCATCAAAAACTGTTCCAGATATTTTTATATCATCTATTCGGTCACCCTAGGTTCTAGCTATCACTTCACCAGGTGTGTTAGGAGCTCTTACACCTAAACGCTTTCTAAAATCACTA
>CAJYBF010000144.1 GCA_913064935.1 uncultured Mollicutes bacterium | reverse complement strand
AAGAGCAAAAAGACCGCACGCAAACAATGGACAACTTCAAAATGGGGAAAGTAAAACTGCTGATTGCAACAGATGTTAGTGCGCGGGGGATTGATATTCCCAATGTTGATTTTGTGGTAAATTACGACCTCCCGGATATCCCGGCCAACTATGTTCACAGTGTGGGAAGAACCGGGCGTGGAACAAAAAAAGGCCAGGCGGGTTCATTCTGTAGCTCAGAAGAAAAAGAAATTCGGTCGGAAATTGAATCCTATTTAGATAAGGAAATTACAGTGATGGAAATTGAACGTGAAGCTTATCGTGAAACGTTGGATTTTACCAAAGACACTGATTTTAACTGGAAGAAACTAATGAAGGAAAATGAAAAAGAGTTGAAAAACTTAAAAAAATGTTTCCTGGGTATGTGTTTGTTGAAATGATAGTGACTGATGAATCTTGGTTTATCGTTCGTAACACTCCTGGAGTTACAGGATTTTTAGGTTCGAGTGGTGGCGGAACAAAACCGGTTCCACTATCTCTTGATGAAATAGAACCTATTCTTAAGAAATGTGGAATGATTGAGGAAATCGAATTGGATGCGAAAATTGGCGACAAAGCCCAAATTATCGAGGGTCCATTCACTGGACAAATGGGACTAATCAACAATATTGATCAAGAAAATCAAAAAGTAGAAGTACTTGTAGATATGTTTGGTCGTAGTACTCCTATTGAGTTATCATTTGCTCAAATAGATGTAAGAAATTAAGCTAGTTTAGACAACTAGCTTTTTTTGATAAAATAAACCTATAAGGATTTAACATGAAAAAACTTGATAAAATAAACTTTACTACTAGAAAATATAAATATATAGAAAAAAGAAAAGCTGCTAGAGGGATTGCTCTAGATGGAGATAACGTGCTAATGGTACATATTGGTCGTGACGATACATATACTTTTCCTGGTGGTGGTCTAGAACTAGGAGAATCTCTAGAAGAAGCCTGTGTTAGAGAAATGGAAGAAGAAGTAGGAGCACAAGGGGTAAGAATCATTAAAGACTTTGGCTTTATTGATGAGATGAGAGACAGTATATTTAAAAAAGATACTGCATTTAATATGATTAGCTATTATTACCTATGTCAAATAGACAATATAGATGGTAAAATGAAGCTAGAAGATTACGAGAAAGATTTAGGCTTCTCTGCAATATGGATAGATATTGAGCAAGCACTAGTGCACAACGAAAATATTAAGAACACTGAAAACTTTCAAACTAAGAAAGTTAGGTACTTAGATAGAGCTATATTAGTATTAAAAATACTAAAGGAGGGATTATGTGAATAAATTAGGATTAAGACAAGTAATAGTAGGAATACTTTATTTGGCTTTGGGGATAATGACCCTTTCTAGGCCTGTAGGTTCTACAAGTGTATATTTGATGGTTTTTAGTTCGATAATAATTGTTTATACAGTTTATGAGTTAGTTTTTATCATAAAGGAAAATTCATCGAGACTCAGAATGAGAGTAGCGAACAGTTTGTTAGTGATACTCATTTGCACACTTATAATCATTTCTCCTTACACTGCCCTTGAAGTTATAGGCTATGTTCTAGGAACATTTGTAATTATATCTTCTATATATCGGTTGATATCTCACTACAAAAAACATAATAACCTAAGTATCTTATCAGTAGTAATGATTGTGATTGGTTTAGTAATCATACTAGATCCTGTAACTATAGCCGGATATGCAGCATCATTCGTTGCTATATCGCTGATACTTATTGGAGGAATTAAAATTCTTATTGGTTTTGCTGTAAATAAATTTACAGGTTCATCTTTCCAAATGTTTTCTGGTCAGCAAGCTGAAGAAAAAGTAATTGAAAAAGATAATGAGTTTATAGATGTTGACTACAAAGACGTTGACTAATAATAATATAAGTTATTCTATTTGAATAGCTTATTTTTTAGTAATAATCTATTTGTAATATCGTTAAAAAGTCATTGACATTGACCATATGCTCTAGTATAATATATGGGCGTGTAATACGCCATGCGAAAGAACCAAGTGGGAGGGTTTATCCCAATATAACCACAAAATAGACAACAAGGAGGTGCGTCTTGTGGCTAAAGAAGTAACAAGTGTAGTTAAGCTACAAATTCAAGCAGGTAGAGCTAATCCAGCTCCACCAGTAGGACCTGCATTAGGTCAAGCTGGAGTTAATATCCAAGAATTTTGTGCACGATTTAATGATGCGACAAAAGATAAAATGGGTAATATCATTCCAGTAGTAATTTCTGTTTATTCTGACAGAAGTTTCACATTTGTTTTAAAAACTCCACCAGCAAGTGATTTATTAAAAAAAGCTTGTAATTTAAAAAAAGGTGGATCATTAGGAGCAAATGAAACTGTTGCGACAATTTCTCGCGACAAACTTAGAGAAATAGCAGAAACTAAAATGGTAGATTTAAATGCCAATGATGTTGAAGCTGCAATGAATATTATTGCAGGTACTGCTAAGAACATGGGAATCGTTGTTAAGGACTAATCTCATTTAGATTTTTATAATCTAAAAACGTGGGAGGAGATTCCGTTAAACCACATTTAGGAGGAAGTAAAAATGCCAAAAAAAGGTAAACAACTTCAAACAGCGATTACCAAACTAGAAAAAGGTAAACGCTATGAAGTAGCGGAAGCGGTAAAACTTGTTAAAGAGTTAAGCTTCGAAAAATTTGATGCAACTGTTGAATTGGCGTTCAAATTGAATGTTGATCCGCGTAAAGCAGATCAAAATATTCGTGGTGCTATGGTATTACCACATGGTACTGGGAAATCACAAACAATCTTAGTGTTCGCTAAAGGTGAACAAGCTAAGCAAGCTGAAGCAGCAGGAGCGGATTTCGTTGGAGACAGTGAGTTAGCTGCTAAAATTCAAGGTGGATGGATGGACTTTGATGTAGTAGTAGCAACACCAAATATGATGGGTGAAGTAGGTAAACTAGGTCGAGTATTAGGGCCACGTGGTTTAATGCCAAATCCTAAAACTGGTACTGTTACAATGGATGTTACAAAAGCAATAAATGAAATTAAAGCTGGTAAAGTTGAGTATCGTAATGATAAAGTTGGGAATGTTCAAATTCCTGTAGGTAAAATATCATTCGAAGCAATCAAACTAGAAGAAAATATTCAAGCTATGGTGGATCAAATTAATAGAATTAAACCATCTACAGTTAAGGGTATTTATGTACAAAATATAGCTATATCTTCTACTATGGGACCTGGCATCAAAATTGATGCTGACACAAAAGAGTAGAACGAACTTATAAAGAATTGAAATACTAAAAATAGCATGGTTAGTATTCCGTAGACAGTAGGTGCTTTAAAGCTTAATTTCCTACCGAGGTAAAAATCATTTAAAATGATTATCCTCTTTTGTCTTTAAACGATGAAAGAGGTTTTTGATTAAAAAAGCAGGAGGTGGAATGAATGAATGAGTTAACACTTCAAACAAAACAAAATGAAGTAAGTGCTCTTACTGCTAAGATCAAAGAATCAGCTTCAATAGTTGTAGTGGATTATTTAGGTTTAACAGTTCTTCAAGTAACTAAATTACGTAAAAATTTACGTGAGGCTGGTTGCGAGATGAAAGTTATCAAGAATAACATTGTTAGACGTGCTGCAAAAGAAGCAGGTTACGAAGAGATAGTAGAATCAATAGTAGGGCCTAACGCAATAGCGTTTTCAAAAGATGACTCTGTTGCTGCAGCGAAAGTATTATATGATTTCGCTAAAGGAAACAAAAAACTTGATATGAAAGTTGGAGTTATCGATGGTGCTTATGTTGATAACGCTGAATTAACTGTATATGCTACTATTCCATCAAGAGAGACTCTGTTGACAATGTTAGCAGCAGGTATGATGGGTACTGTTAAAGATTTAGCAATCGCTTTACATATGTATATTGATGAAGATTCTGAAGAAGAAACTGAAGAAGTAGTTGATGCACCAGTAGCTGAAGAAGCAACTGAAGAACCAGCAACTGAAACAAAAGAAGATTCTGCAGAGTAGTACTAAAAAATAAAAAGAAATTCCGTATAGGAAATATAAATAGTCTGTAAAGACTGTATAGGAGGATTATATAAATGGCTAAATTAACAAGAGATGCTTTTATTGAAGCATTAAAAGAAATGACAATTTTAGAAGTTAAAGAATTAGTATATGCTATGAAAGAAGAGTTCGGG
>CAJYBF010000143.1 GCA_913064935.1 uncultured Mollicutes bacterium | reverse complement strand
AAATGATGGTTATTTTCGATTAATAATGGTAACCATTTAATATATAATGAATTAAATGTGCCATTTGCAGATACTATCGCTAATCCTTAATTTAATTTAGCTAGCAACTCACTATCACCTTCTTTAACTGCAAAGCAAAACTTTTGTTCAAATCCACTTAGGTTTGTTTTTATTTCTATTGTTTGTTCATCTTGATCTGCGCTTTTATCTACTAATATCTTTGCTTCATTTTACTTCCCATTTTTGATTGTGTTGAAAATAGCATCGATAGTGTTGTACCCTACTCCATCTTCAGGCCCTTTATTCTCATTGGCATCTACATAACCAATTCCTCTTCTAGCAACTAAAACCATTTTTAACTTAGCATAGTTTGCTAAGTTAGCAATTACTTTATCAGGATTTATGATTTTAACATCACTATCACAGATAATATCATTAGCCGTTACTTGACCTTCACCAACAGCAATAATTTCCATTGTTTTTTCAACATTAGGATCATCACTATCAATAGTTAAAACTACATCTTTCAAATTTAATACAATTTCAGTTACATCTTCAACGATACCCTCAATTGATGAGAACTCGTGTTGTGCGCCTTCAATGTATACATTAGTAATTGCAGCGCCTGGTAATGAAGACAATAGTACTCGTCTTAATGAATTACCAAGTGTAATACCAAACCCTCTCTCCAATGGTTTAATTTTAAATTTACCATAGAAATCGTCCTTTTGGTATACGTCTACATAAGTACTAGGCTTTTCAAATTTCATATCTTTCATTCAGAAGCCTCCTTATTTTTCTTAACTATGACGGCGTTTCTTCGCTTTACAACCATTATGTGGTAAAGGCGTTACATCTTTAATAGCTGTAATTTCTAAACCAGCAACTTGTAAAGATCTTATTGCCGCTTCTCGTCCAGGTCCAGGACCTTTAACATTAACCTCTACTTTTTGAACACCATGTTCTTGAGCAGCTTTAGCACATGCTTCTGATGCCAATTGTGCTGCGAATGGAGTTGATTTTTTAGAACCTTTAAATCCTAAAGCTCCTCCACTACTCCAAGCAATAGCATTACCTGCTTCATCTGTAATAGTTATAATAGTATTATTAAAAGTCGATTGAATGTGCGCTACACCCTTAGGTATGTTCTTTTTGACGCGACGTTTTCTCTTAGTTTGTTTAGCCATTTAACTACTACCTCCTTATTTCTTTTTCCCCGCAACAGTTCTTTTCGATCCTTTGCGAGTTCTTGCATTATTTTTTGTATTTTGACCGTTTACAGGCAAACCTTTACGGTGTCTGATTCCACGGTATGAAGCGATTTCCATTAATCGTTTAATATTAAACGATACTTCTCTTCGTAAATCACCTTCAGTTGTATATTTTTCAACTTCAGCTCTAATACGAACTAATTCATCATCTGTTAGATCTTTTACGCGAGTATCTTCATTAATACCAGCTACAGATAATACTTTCTTGCTTGTATTCTTTCCAATACCAAGTACGTATGTTAAAGAAATAACTACACGCTTATCGCGTGGAATATCTACACCACTAATACGTGCCATAAATACACCTCCATTTATCCTTGTCTTTGTTTGTGTTTCGGGTTTTCACAAATAACCATAACTCTACCTTTACGACGAATAACCTTGCATTTATCACATATAGGTTTTACAGACGCTCTTACTTTCATCTTTCCTGCCTCCTTAAATACTTAAGAGATTATTTATGACGGTAAGTAATACGACCACGTGTTAAATCATATGGAGTAATCTCCACTGTAACCTTATCACCCGGTAAGATGCGTATGTAGTGCATACGGATTTTACCAGAAACGTGAGCCAATACTTTATGTCCGTTCTCTAACTCTACTCTGAACTGAGTGTTGGGTAACACTTCTAAAATCTTACCCTCAAGTTCGATTACATTATCTTTTGCCATAAGTATCCTCCTTAAGTCGTCGTTAATATCTCATAGCCATCTTTTGTGATTAAGATAGTATGCTCGTAGTGGGCACTATTTAGCCCATCTACCGTTTTCGTTGTCCAGCCATCAATCATTATCTTTACTCGCTTTGTGCCAGCATTAATCATCGGTTCTATTGCCAATGTCATTCCTGATTTAAGGGTTGGACCTGTTCCACTAGTACCAAAGTTAGGTATCGGCGGATCTTCATGTAGATCTCTTCCAATTCCGTGGCCAGTAAATTCCTCTACTACGCCATATGAATAAAGTTTTGCATACTTCTCAATTGCATGAGATATATCACTCAACCTATTTCCTGCTTTAGCAAAAGCTAATCCTTCGAATAATGACTTCTCAGTAACTTCAAGTAATAATTTATTACTATCGCTGATTGTCCCAACTGGATAAGTCCATGCACTATCTCCGTGATAACCTTTGTAATCTACACCGATATCAACAGATAGTATGTCCCCATTCTTAAGTTTGTTATTCGACGGCATACCATGAACTACTACATCATTTAAAGATGCACAGATTGAAGAAGGGAATCCTTGATACCCTTTAAATGATGGTTTCCCACCGTTTTTTAGGATTATCTCTTCTACAAGTGTATCAATTCGCTTTGTCGTAATTCCTGGTTTTATTAATTTTGAAATTTCTTGATGGCAAACAGCTACTATTCTACCTGCTTCCTTCATCAAATCTATTTCTCTTTGTGATTTAATTGTTATCATATTTGTCCATTTCCCTATTGATTCTAAAGAATACTCTTTCTATCGTTCCAAAACCATGTATATTTCTTAGTTTCTCTTTTGCATCGTAATACTCAACAAGCGGGTAAGTGCTTTTTAAATAAATATCAAGTCTTTTAAACGCTGTTTCTTCTGTATCATCTGCTCTTTGAACAATAGCGTGACCGCATGCATCGCATGCGCCTTTAGTTTTAGGTGGTTTGAATTCCAAATGGTAACTTGCACCACAACTCATACATACTCTTCTACCTGCTCGTCTTTTAACAAGCACGTATGGTTCAACATCAATTTTTAGTACATGATCAATATGCATTCCAAGCTGAGTAAGCATTTGTTCCAGCTTCACCGCCTGATAGATGGTTCTTGGATATCCATCTAATAAAAATCCGTCTTTACAATCATCCTCTGCCAATCTGTCTTCCAATACTTCAACAACGATATCATCAGGTACATACTCACCCTTATCCATATAAGATTGAACTAAATAACCTAACTCGGTTTTATCCTTTATCGCTTGTCGAAATATATCCCCTGTTGAAATATGAGTAATACCATATTTTTCAACTATTAGTTTTGATTGAGTACCCTTACCTGAACCAGGAGGGCCCATAATCAATAAATTCATTATTTACTGAATCCTTTGTATTCTTGTTTGTTGGCTTCAGTTTGAATTTGTCTAAATGTTTCGACTGCTACTCCTACTACGATTAACAAGCTTGTACCTCCAACGGTAACAGAACTTGGTAAATCGAATATTGCAGCACTTATGATTGGGATAATCGCAACTATAGTTAAATATAATGCTCCTAACAATGTAACCTTAAATAATACTTTTGATAAATAAATTTCAGTATCAGTTCCTGGTCTTCTACTAGGAACAAATGCATTTTGCTTTGATAAGTTATTCGCAATCTTCTCAGGGTTTACTTGCATAAACGCATAGAAGAATGTGAAGATAAAGATAAACGCAATATATAATACAAATCCTATAGGCATTTTATTGCTGAAGATTTGAGTTAATACGTTTGTCCAAGTACTACTCACACCTAAATACGAGATAACTGTCAATGGTAAACTAAGGATAGTTATCGCGAAGATAACCGGAATTACACCTGCAGAATTAAGTTTAATAGGAATATTAGAATCACTTCTACCACGTAATTTCGCTTGTCCACCTCTATTAGCATATTGAACTGGAACTTTTCTAACAACTGCTTGCATGAAGATAACACCTAATAATACTATGATCATCATTATAACAACGACACCAAATATACTATAAGTTCTCCATGTACCAGATTCAAGTGATACGTACTGCGCCCATAGGGTGCGGTACATATTTGGCATTGAAGAAATGATACCAGCAGCGATAATCATCGATACTCCATTCCCAACACCTTTAACAGTAATTTGATCACCTAACCATAATAAGAACGCTGTACCAGCAGTAATTATTAATGCAATGTAAACAAATACTAATGGTGTACTAGATACACCTAAGTCTAAGTTTGCACTCAAACCTATTGTCATTGCCAATGCTTGAACAAATG
>CAJYBF010000142.1 GCA_913064935.1 uncultured Mollicutes bacterium | reverse complement strand
CCTAAATGTTTTCTTTGTAAAGAAAACGAAGGATATCACGGAAGAATCAATCACCCTGGGCGAGCAAATTTAAGAGCTATTCCTTTTTCAATGAATGATGAAGAATGGTTTTTACAGTACTCACCATACGTTTATTATAATGAACATACAATTGTTTTTAAGAAAGAACATGAACCGATGACAATAAATGAGGAGACTTTTAAGAGACTATTATCATTTGTTGAATTCCTGCCTCATTACTTTTTAGGATCTAATGCAGATTTACCTATCGTTGGTGGATCGATACTAGCTCATGAACACTATCAAGGTGGGAATTATGAATTTCCTATTGAGAATGCTGAGGTCATTAAGGAGTATTCTGTAAAAGGATACAAGGTGAATCTACAGATGTTGAAATGGCCATTATCAGTTATTAGATTACGCGGTGAAAAAGATGAAGTTGCATCTCTTGCTACGCACATTTTGAAATCTTGGAAAAGTTATTCGGACGAGTCGAGCAATATAATATGTAAAACTACTGAAAATCACAATACTATCACTCCTATTGCTAGATTCAAGGATGGTTTATATGAATTAGATTTAGCTTTAAGAAATAATAGAACTAGTGATTTAATTCCCGAAGGTATTTTTCATCCTAGAAAAAGCAAACACCACATCAAAAGAGAAAATATAGGGTTAATCGAAGTTATGGGATTAGCAATATTACCAGCCAGATTAGCCAATGAACTAAATTTGATAAAGAAATGTCTTCTTAATGAAATCAAAATTGAAAATCACCCAGAACTTGATATTCATCTTGATTTTTATAGTAAGTTAAAAGAAGAGAATCAATTTACTCCAACTAATGCAGATAAATTAATGGAGAACGTTGTTGGAAATATTTTCACAACATGTTTAGAAGACTCGGGTGTATTTAAACAAACTGAAGAAGGTATTAAGGCCTTCCAGAAATTTATAGTTGAGTTATAATAATATGGATAATATGAAAAGAAAGTTAAGAGAAGATTTTTCTAGAACATTTGGTTCTAAAGATAATACAAGGGTGTTTTTTGCTCCTGGTCGAGTTAATTTAATCGGTGAACATACTGATTATGTGGGGGGGCATGTTTTTCCTTGCGCACTGAATTTCGGGACATATGGAATTGTTAGAAAAAGAAGTGACAGAACCGTAAGAATGTTTTCAGCAAATATGGATGAAAAAGGTATTATAGAATTCAGTTTGGATGAAGTTATTTTTGATGAATCTCATGATTGGGTTAATTATCCTAAAGGTGTAATTAAAGAATTTCTTTCTTTAGGACACCCTTTGTCAGGTATGGATATATATGTTTACGGAGACATTCCTAACGGAGCAGGACTCTCTTCAAGTGCTTCTTTGGAGTTGTTAATGGGTGTCATCATTGAGAGTTTGTTTGAAATCGATATTGATAGAATTGAGCTTTGTAAAATGTCTCAACGTGCTGAGAATAATTTCGTTGGAGTAAACTGTGGGATTATGGATCAGTTCGCAATAGGAATGGGGAAAACGGATTGTGCAATTTTACTTGATTGCGATACGTTAAACTATGAATATGTTCCTTTGGTATTAAAAGGATTAAGCATCATCATAACCAATACTAACAAAAGAAGAGGATTAGCAGATTCTAAGTACAATGAAAGAAGAGAGGAAACTGATAAGGCGCTAGCGATATTACAAAGGAAGTTCGATATAGCCTCTTTGGGAGAGTTATCTCTTGTTGACTTTGAGAGTAGTAAGGATTTGTTTGTTGATGATGTTATATACAAAAGAAGTAGACATTCTGTATCAGAGAATGAAAGAACACTTAAAGCAGTTGAATCCTTAATGAAAGGTGATTTAAAGTTGTTTGGAAGTT
This sequence comes from uncultured Mollicutes bacterium, assembly GCA_913064935.1. Classification (GTDB taxonomy): domain Bacteria; phylum Bacillota_I; class Bacilli_A; order MAG-NZ; family MAG-NZ; genus Zrk6. The sequence continues at coordinate 2,412 of CAJYBF010000142.1, read as the reverse complement.
ATATGAATGCTTCTCATGCATCTCTTCGAGATGATTATGAAGTTACTTGCAAAGAACTTGATACGTTAGTTATGCTGGCTGAACCATTTTCCGTTGGTGTAAGAATGACGGGTGCTGGGTTTGGCGGTTGTATTGTAGCACTAGTAGAGGATTCTAAAGTTGAAGAATTTAAAAAAGTTGTTGGATTAGAATATGAAAAAGCAATTGGATATAAGCCAACTTTCTATGTAGCTTCTATCGGAGACGGGGCAAGGGAGATATAATATGAAAAAACAGATGAGATTATTATCACTAGCACTAGTAGTTATTTTTTTTTTCGATTTATTATTTATAAAATACATAAGCGGATATTCTGATTTAGAATTTATGAAATATGTCGTACAATTTATAGTAGCTTTACCAATATTTTTCGGATTAAATAGATTGCTATCAAAATAAAAAAAGAGATTTTGCAGTAAATAATTACTGCTTTTTTTCTTTTGTAAATGGTATAATTAAGAAGAGGTGGAATTATGGAAAAATATATATTATCAATAGATCAGGGGACTACAAGTTCTAGAGCCATCATTTTCAATAAAAAAGGAGCTATAATTGCTACTAGTCAAAAGGAATTTACTCAGTATTTTCCTAACCCAGGATGGGTTGAACATGATGCTAATGAAATATGGTTGAGTGTACTCAGCTGTGTTAATAATGTTATGGATCATAATGACATTAATGCAAATCAAATAGAAGCAATTGGAATTACCAATCAAAGAGAAACTACTGTGGTTTGGGACAAACATACTGGAATACCGGTTTATAATGCTTTAGTATGGCAGTCAAGACAAACCGATGATATTTGTGACGATTTAAAAGCACAAGGACTTAATGATTTGTTTAGAGATAAAACAGGATTGCTAATTGACGCGTATTTCTCAGGTACTAAAATAAAATGGATTTTGGATAACGTTGTGGGTGCTAAAGAAAAAGCTCATAATGGCGACTTATTATTCGGAACTATGGACACGTGGTTGATTTGGAAATTAACTAACGGAAAGGTCCATGCCACGGATTACACAAACGCTTCAAGAACCTTGATATATAACATATATGATTTATGTTGGGATGAGGAATTATTAGAAATCTTAGAAATACCAAAATCAATGTTGCCTACGGTAAATGATTCGTCATTTAATTACGGTGAAACAAGTAAACATATATTCTTTAATAGAAGAATACCTATAGCTGGTGTAGTAGGTGATCAGCAAGCAGCTTTGTTTGGACAAATTTGTTTTGAAAAAGGCGATGCTAAGAACACTTACGGTACTGGTTGTTTCATGCTAATGAATACCGGAGATGCAGTAAAAAGTAATAATGGATTACTAACGACTATTGCTTGGGGATTAAATGGTAAAATTACTTATGCACTAGAAGGTAGCGTTTTTGTTGCTGGTAGTAGTATCCAGTGGTTAAGAGATGGATTAAGAATGCTTAAGGATGCTCCGAGTTCTGAGAACTATGCAAATCGAGTTGAAAGCACTGAAGGAATATATGTAGTGCCTGCATTCGTTGGATTAGGGACTCCTTATTGGGATACTGACGCTAGAGGAGCTATCTTTGGACTTACTAGAGCGACAGAGAAGGCACATTTCATTACAGCTACGCTAGAGTCTATCGCTTATCAAAGTAAAGATGTCTTTAACGCAATGGAAGAAGATTCAGGAATTAAATTAAATACACTAAGAGTTGATGGAGGAGCTGTTAAGAATGAGTTCTTAATGCAATTCCAAAGTGATATATTGGATACAGTTATTGAAAGACCAGTTGTGAGTGAAACTACAGCTTTGGGTGCTGCTTATCTAGCAGGACTAGCGGTAGGATATTGGGACAATATAGACTCTTTAAAAGAGAATTGGATTCTTGATAAACAAGTTAAACCTAAGATGGATGAGCAAGTTAGAAATAAACTTTATAGTGGTTGGAAACTTGCAGTTGATTGTGCAAGAAAATTTAAACTATAGGTAGAAAAGGAAGAGGGGTTCTATGTTTGATTATTTTAAGGAACAAAGATTAAAGATAAAAAAAGTATTTCTAAGATTTTACTTAAGAAATACTTTTTTTCAACATTTTAAAGAATTTTATTTTTCCTCTGTTTTTTCTTCTTCTGTTGATTCTATTGTTTCTGAACTATCACCTTCTTCTTTAATAACTCTAGGTTCAGAAGCAACAACGATAACATCTTCCATATTAGCAGATACTTCGTATTTTGTTGTATCAATTCCTAAATCAGAAATTTTTATAGAATCTCATATATTTTTAAGTGTAGATAAATCTACATCAAAACTCTATATTAAATTTGCTGTTAGACATAGAACATCAATTTCTTTAGTTATTTCTTCAATTATAGATACATCCTTTTTAGTTCCAGAT
>CAJYBF010000141.1 GCA_913064935.1 uncultured Mollicutes bacterium | reverse complement strand
TGCTTTCCTTCCACCCGCGAGGCCATAAATTGGGTCATATGTATGTACTCATATTTTAGCCGCAGCACAAATCAAAAATATTATAAAATTACTTAGTAGCTTTTGGGTAGGGTATTTAAAGATACAAGACCATCATTATATCTACCAAGTTGCCAATACTAGGTTATGGTTACTTTGTATTAGTTCAACTATTTCCTTTTATACTGTTTACATAAGGTAATCAATCTTATGTACTAAGTAATCTTATAATACCTCTAAATATAGTAGTAATCTCGGTTAACCCAGTTTTCTGAGAGTCATATTTTGTTTAACACATGCACATGCTAATATAATAATTCTCCCAAACATGCGGAAAGTCCCAATAGCCATATTAATTAGTCTAGCACTGTATTATTTGCATTTATACAGTAGAAACATACTAATCAATACCAACTATGCAGAGTCTGGAGGAACGCATAACCTAATCCAAGACTACTACTATAATTAAAAATGTGTTGGCCTTGCAGCCAACTGAATACCCCAAGTTTAAGATGCTTCTCCGACCTGTATTTACCCAGAGTTCCGCAGACGATTACTCTCAACCGACAAGAATGAAGTATATTACCTAGAGTGACCAGCCCTAGTAGTATTTGTTTAATATATCCTTGCGAGATATACCAGCCAGTACCTTTTTCTGGCTAATGAAGTCTATAATATACTTTAAAATGAGTCAAACTAGGATTTAATTGGCTAGATGAGCATTAATTAGGCTTAACTCATATATGATACGCAACTTCACCCTAGTCTAATATTTGGGCTATCGTCTCTTGCCATCACCAAAAATCTTCATACTACAAACCCCGCTAAAGGTAAGTGCTTGACTCATTTTAAAATATGATTGACTATTTTTAACGCTAAGTGCCGTCAATCAAGGCGCGGTTGCTTTCATTTAGACAGAGTGCAAGAAATAACAAACAGCACGCATTATCTTTTAGGTAGTTAACTTTACCCCATCAATTTATATAGCGCATGTTATGGTAGGCACTTTTTCTTTAAATTCGTTTCTCAATTTCTAATAAATATTATACTCTTTAGAGCCTGTAAAGTCAACATCTAATTTTCTAGTGTGTCTTTACTTTCTTTTTCATTTTTATTTTAAATATTATATCAAATTAAACTTTGCAAATCAATTTCATTTTTTCTTTTCTATTTCTAATCTGCTTTCCCTCACTCGATTTATATATTATACGAGATTAACCTGGCCAATGCAATACTAAAATTTTAGTCTTGAAATATAAGGTTAAAATCCGTATAATATTTAAAATCGCGGGATAATATAAGGAGTAAATGATGAGACTTACAGATGCAGAGATGGTATTAATGCGTACATTAATTATTGGTGAACTCAGGAGAGCTAACATAGTAGTTAGAACTCTTATTAATGAGGACGAAGAATATCCCAAATTAATAGAGAAAATTGCCCAATTAGAAAACTTATTGGTTAAATTAAGCCAGTATGTTTAGGCTTATCTTTTTTTGATATTGACATACCTGCCTCTTTTTGATATAATATGTTATTAAAGTTGAGAAGTGACGAAAAAATATGAGAAAAGTTACATTTACACCTTATAAACATAAAGATGGATACCGCGCAAAGTACGACCCAGAGGGTCTAAACGTGCGACAGTCTCTTATAGTCGAAATGGCTGAGATAATGACAGATGAACCGTGGATAAAAGACGGAAGTGACAGTGAATACTGTTACATTTTTTGTGCTGTAGAAACCAAACCTTTTAAAATGGAGTTAATTGAAGATGATTAAGTTTCAAGTTGATAATTTAGTATTTGCAGGAATTGCTAAACTAAATACCGCATATCCTTTAGATGATGAAGATACAAGTAGAGTCCTTAATTTAAAGCAAGGTAATACTTGTGTTGTAACTGAACAGCATAGTTCAAGAACTATTACTGTGACTAAACTGAAATGAAAAAGTTAGTAATGGATGATATACTAGATCAGATTAAAAACCAAGCTGCTTGGGAGATTCAGATTGAAGAATTTGAAAGACAAGTAGCTATTGAAAAAGAACGCTTATTAAGTAAGAAGTCCTTACTTGATAAGATATTCCCCTATAAGATTAAAATTGAAAGGAAATAATAATGTTTGATATTACAGATGTAGAAAAAGAAGCCAAAAAAGAAATTGCAGCAGAGCGTACTGAAGATGCTAAAAAGAAAATTAAACTTAAACTTGCCGCTATTGAAAAAGCAAGGCGTGTAGTACGTGTACTAGAAAAAGACTATGAACTTCTACTTCTAGAAATTGGTGAAAGTGTATAATAACAGTATTCTTAGTCAGCCATTGGATATTTATTTTGCTGGGTTTAAGTCAAATACAATAAATATGCAACAAGCTGGCTGGGACATAAGTGCTCATGAAGATAAGCGTGAAATGACTATGCAACTAGCATTTAGGCATAGGCAGTTACAAATGTATGGATTATCAAATAAGATGGCTTTTAATTATTATGAAAATAGAGCTAATCATGAGTATTATAGAACAGTATCTTTAAACATACATCAAGTAGCACATAATATTATAATATCTTATGTTAATACATTAAGAGGATATAATGGTTTTCAGGAAATAAATGCTACTCCAGAATGTATAGATAGAAAGGAAAGGTCAATTGAAGACCTTAACTTCTTTAGTAAGGCTCCAAGAGAGGTAATAGTAAAGCCCGAAAAGGAAATTATTATACCAGAACAAGACTTAGATGGTCTATTAGACCAGATTCTAGGTAAGTATGAAAATACTAATAGAGAGTACCATACTAAAGTAACACAAGCGCAGCAAACAACTAGAGTAGCTGCACAAATTATAACCTTAGCGAGATAATAAATGAAAAAACGATTAATAATCTTTATCACTTTAGCATTGCTAACTGCATGTGGATTTTCTGAAAGTAATAAACCTCCACAAGAAGTAAAAGTAATTAAAGATGGTGTATGTTATGAGATTCAAACATATAGCTATACTTCTGAAGAGTGTTACACTCCTCGGGAAGCAGCTAAACGTGCTGTGATTCTTGAAGCCTTTATGAGACAAAAATATCTGGAGAGCAAAAACAAATGAGAGCAACAGTAGCTAAACGACTAAGAAAATTGGTAAAGCATAACCCAAATAGTGAAGTTCCTTATACACATGAAATAGCTAAAGATATAAATGGTAGAAATAGAATGGATATATTTGGTAATGATGTAGTAGTTACTAAAATTAAAGATAATCATTCTAAATACTATTATAAAGAACTAAAAGCTGAATATTCTTTCTATAAAAAATATAAAAAACGTAGACAATTAAAAAAGGCAGCCTAATGGAAGACAGAGGATATAAAAATGCTATTGAAAATCTAGCTTGGCAATTAGATTTTCTAGCTGCCAAGAGTTTATCAGACGGTATACCATCAGAAGTATTTGAAAGTGATGAAATCATGGAGCATGAATATTATAATGTAGAACTAAATAAGCTCCATGATATTGCTATTGTGATTAGTACTACATATAATATACCTTTAGAACAAATAGAAAAAGATAGGAATCAAACAAAAAGGATTATTAGCAATATTTAACTTTACATTTAGTTAAAATTGTTTTATAATAATAACCGGTCTAATACGTTGTGAATTGCTCTCCAGCTTTCTACGTTGTATTAAGAGAAAAAAAACAATAGGAGGAATAACTATGAGTAATTTAACAAAAGAACAAAAAGCTAAAATTATCACTGAGTATGCAATTTGTGAAAATGATACTGGTTCACCAGAAGTACAGATCGCTGTATTAACTGCTGAAATTTTAAGATTGAATGAACACTTACAAAGTCATATTCATGATTTCCATTCAAAACATGGACTACTTAAAAAAGTTGGTAGACGTCGTAACTTACTAAAATACCTAGCTGCTAAAAACATTCCACGTTATAGAAGATTAATTGACAGTTTATGATTAAGAAGATAATAACAATGATTTTATCAGTGTTTTCTTTTTTATTATAAAAAGAGAAGTATTGCTAAAACTATATTAAAAGGAACCTAAATATGATAATATATTTAGTGATGTTTAAGTATAAAGAAAATGTAAAAAAAGGAGTAACATATGTCAAAGAAAATATATGAATATCAACTTGCTGGAAGAAAAATTACAGTAGAGTATGGTGAAGTAGCAAAAAAAGATGATGAAGCCGTTTTAGTTAGATTTGAAGAAACTGTTTTACTAAGTGTATCTTAAGCTTCTAAGAAATCAACAAAATTCA
>CAJYBF010000140.1 GCA_913064935.1 uncultured Mollicutes bacterium | reverse complement strand
TTATAGTAGAGATCTCATCTACTATAGCTGTGTACTTATCCATACAGCGTGCGAGTTGAATTATGTATTGATTACCTTTAAACTTGTTTCTTAAGTCTTCTTGGGATTTAGCTCTATTCTTCTGAGCGCGCGTACGATTGTCAGCTATCTGCTCAGGTACAGTTCGATTCTTCTTTTTTGGTTTATCTTGCTCTGTACTTTTCGTCATTGGTATCAAAAACTTATGAACTTGGTTGTTTTTGATAATACTCCAAAGTATGGTTTGATGTAAACCTTTATTTACCAATAAAAAAAATAGCCCAATTAAGGGCTATTAGATCATAAGATGAGTTGTTGAGATGAACTATTTTATTAACATGGTTCAAATCCTAATATTAAATAAACAAAGCTCATAACTAATACCACCACAAGTACTTCTGCTATAAATACTTCAAATCTATTAAATTCCATTACTTATCTCCTGATTGAGGTTGTAAAAATTCTGGTATATCTTTTTTACAAATCCAAATACCTTTATCTCCCATAGAAGGAGGACAATAATGCGCATTATGAGTATATTCTCCACAATTTACACACTGGTGTTGCGGTGGTAATAAGTAATATAGCTTTAACGCAGTATCTCTATTTTTATATCTTTGTTTGGCACTCATCATTCATCTCCACATTCATAAATCGGATTAGTATAAGTTACATCACCATAAGTTACTGTCTCATAATGATCTATGTAACGATTTTCGCAATATTCTTCTTCAGAACAACCTGATAAGATCAGTAAAGCTATTATTAAATATTTATTCATAATTCTATTTACTCCTAGGAAAAATTATAAAATGCGCTTCAACAGCTTTTTTATTAGTTAATGGTTTATAACAAGGTTCTTGAGGAATTCCAGTATAATTTTTTGATTTAACTGAAAATCCTAAACTACATATTTGTCTAAAAGGTTGAGAATCATAATAACCTCCTTTACAACCATTACAATTTTTCTTTTGTGATAATTTCATAGCAATTCTGCCTCTTCGCATAATGCTTCAATTGATGATACCCATTGTTCAAGTGTCATGTGAAAAAGTTTAAACGTATAAATACTTGTTGACTTAAATTTTTTATAAAATTCAATATCATCACTTGTTAAATAAAAATAACCATCGCCTCGTATTAACCAAAATTTAATTTTAACTTTAGGATGTTTTTTATAAAATGCTTTTGTAATTACTTTACACGTTAATCGTTTCATAATCTTAATCCTCTGCGATATCAATAGTTATTTTATAAACAAATCCGTCAGGATCTAAATCGTGGTCATTACAGTAGTTAGATATAGCTTCCATAACCGAATCATGTACGCTATCATTATTTACAGCATCGTTAATTTCATCTAATACATCATTTTCATTCATAATTCTATTCTCGCATCTGATGCTTCAACCATAGCTTCCATTAACGATCTACTCCATGGAGTGTTTTGAACACTTTTAAACGATCTATTATGTTGCTCAGCAAAATCTTCAAGTGCTTGTGATAATTTTTGTTGTAATGTATCATCAGCATTTGCTATAATTTCACCAAGTATATTTGATATTTTTTCTGAGTATGACATAATCTTAATTCCTATTTATTTAGTTGATAGATCTATTATACAGTGATGTATCTTAAATGTACACTATTGCCCATACTTTTTTTAACATATATTGTTATATGGATCAATAGGTTAGATACTTTTATTGCATATTGCTGTCCATACTTTTAAAATAATTACCAGTATGGGTTCTTCTTATAGATCAATAGCTTAGGAACATATATGGCCCTACTGTCTTTACTTTTATATATAGAGAATAGAAAGAAGAGTAATAGAGTATAAGCACTTTAAATAGTATTTATTATATAGTATATAGACTACACATGCTCAAAATATGGACCGCAGGGCCTCTTTTGGCCGTAAGCTATTGATCTATAAGAAGAACCCATACTGGTCAGTATGGGCAGGATCTCAATGCAGTTAGGTCAGAAAAGTATCTAACCTATTGATCTATATACCGGTTTTAGTATGGTCAGTTTTTAAATAATTAAACAAATAAGTGTACATTTGAGATGTATCTTAGTATAATAGATCTATCAACTAAACAAACAGGAATTAAGATTATGAAAAACATTAAAAAAGGTGATACAATTAAACTTAAAGCCAAATGGATGGATCAAGGTGATGAAAAAATCACATTTATTGCTACAGAAGATTTTGATGCAGATTTAGATGATACACTTTATATTGTTGATGCTAATTCTAAATTAGCTTTCCCACAGCATTCTTTAATACGTAAAGAGATGATTGAGAATTAAGATTATGAATGACATTAGACAATCAATGATTAGTGAAGAAATCGAGTTAATGGAAAGTGATTATCAAACTAGAAGAGATTATGCTGAAGATTATATTAACAAAATGACAGCAGAACAAGTTAACCAATATTATATAGATGTTTATTTCGAAACAGAGGATTATGATTATGAATGAAAAAATAATGAAAAGAGCAAAAGCTCTTCTTGCAATGAGTCAGGATGCATCTTCTGAAAATGAAGCTATGATCGCTGCTAAAAGATTACATTCTTTATTAGCTAAGTACAATATCTCATTAACGCAATTAGAAGATAAACTAGAACAACCAGATGAAGAATTTTTTAATTCAGTTAATTGGCCATGGAGGAGAACAGTTTTAAAATGTGTATCAGAATTATATTTTTGTAAATGTTACTACTCTCAAACTCGTAAAAATTATGCTGACTATTATGTTATTGGAACTGAAGTGAATAGAATGTTTGCTTTAGGTATAATAAAGAATATATTTAATATTATAGAAGTTAAAGCCAAACAAGAATCTGTAGATCATTATGGAAAAGCAAACTCTACATTTATATCATCATTTCGTAATGGTGCAGCATCAAGAATTAACGCTAGATGTAATGAGTTAATTGGAGCATCTAAATCTGGTAAGTTGCAAGATGAAGATGGAACTAATCTTCCTGCTTTATTGTCAGTGTATGAACAAAATGATTTGATGAATAAAGATTTTATGGAAGATCTTGGTTTAATAACTAAAAAGACAAAAACTCGTGCTCATGATAGAAGCGGATATACTGCTGGACAAAAAGCAGGAGATAAAGTTCAGTTAAGTCGAGAGTTGCAAAATAAACAATCACCTAAACTACTGGGGAATTAAGATTATGACTATAAGCTATAAACAAAGACCAGATAGACCAATGTTAGGAGATATTAATATTTTATCGCCTTCTTCTTATAAGAGATATTGTCAATATGGTTGTGGGGGCGGAGATCGTTGTTGGGAAGTTTATCCATTCTTTTTATGGATATTAATAATTGTTATAATATATGTTAAATAATAAATAAGACCATTTATAAGGTTGTCTGTTGATAGTTTCTATTTTAAACTTTTGAATGATCGTGATGTGAATGGTTTTCCGATTTCATTTCACCTGACTGATTCATCATCATTTCGTGGTCGTATTGACAACAACCTGGTAAAGCGTTATACGCTTCTTCACTTACTGCAACTTTTTCGGTATCGTAACCTGATGCTGCTATTGCCTTATGAATTGCCATTGCATCTGTTTTGGTATAATCAAAAGAGACATCAATTTTCTTTTTATCTACATCCCAATTAGCACTTGCTATACCATCAAGACTATTGACTGCTTTTTCAATGGTACTTTTACACATTCCACAATTACCTCTTACTCCAAAAGATAGGTCTGTCATAGCCATTTCTTTGGACATTTCAGTAGTTGATGATTCAGTTTCTTTTTTGGTTTCGTTTTTACAACTTGTTAAACCTAATGCTGCTATTACAGCTACACTTAATATTACTTTCTTCATTGAAACGAAAAAAATAAGGAGTCCCCTCCTGGACCTTCATAAAAGAATCGAGGTTGTCCGTACTTTTATCATTGAGACGGGCTTGCTCCCCTTCAGTCAGCTTAACGCGCAGGGCGCTTATAATTTTCAATGTGATTTCATCTTGCAGCACAAATGGATCTTTAAGATTCCGATCGTAGCGCTTGGCCCAAAGGTGATATCCCGTTGTGGCATCGATTAATTGGGCGCTGATCCGTAAATTGTCACCGGATTTCTGGACGCTTCCCTCCAGCACGTAACGCACCCCCAGTTCCTCGCTTACCTGCTGAATCTTTACGGGCTTGTCCTTGTAGACGAAGGTTGAGTTGCGGGCAATAACAAGCATTTCCGAGATGTTGGAAAGAGCGGCGATAATGTTTTCGGTGAGCCCGTCAGCAATATACT
>CAJYBF010000139.1 GCA_913064935.1 uncultured Mollicutes bacterium | reverse complement strand
CGGCGTGTGCGCGGAAATCAACGATTGTGGCAATTGCAGCCATTGGCTTTTTCTATATTCTGACATTGTTTATGGGATTGGGCGCAATGGCAAACGGCGTGTTAAACGTGACGACAAGTAATATGTCCGCGCCGCTTTTGGCGAGGTCATTCGGAACATTTCTATTTTCGATGATTTCGGCGATTGCGTTTGCAACCGTATTGGGAACGGTCAGCGGTTTGATTGTTGCCGCCTCGGGTGCTGTAGCGCACGATATTATGGATAGGTTTGCCGGCGTTATTAAAAGTGATAAACAGCAGGTGTATGCAGGAAAAGTCGCGGCTGTTGTCGTCGGGCTTTTTGCAATGGTCCTGGGGATTATGTTTAAAGGGATGAACGTGTCCTTCCTGGTTGGCTGGGCTTTTGCAGTTGCTGCTTCAGCGAATTTACCTGCTATTCTAATGTTATTGTTCTGGAAGAAAACAACAGCAAAAGGAATTGTTTCCTCGATTGCAGTAGGTATGGTAAGCGCAATAGGAATTATATTATTGTCACAGAAAACATTTAATGAGGTATATCATCTTGTAGATGTAGTCGCACCAATTCCACTGAACAATCCAGCAATTATTTCTGTACCATTAAGCTTTATAACTGTTATCGTTGTTTCATTACTGACACAAAAGAAAGAAGTAGCGATCTAAATTTATGGATCTAATTGTTTCAGATAGTTATCATTGCGGTAAAATGTATTTATAAATCAAGTTTTTTCGGGAGAAATTATGAAAGAAATTAACCAAAGAAGAAGTATAAGAAAATATTTAGATAAAGCTGTTGAGAAAGAGAAAGTAGAATTATTACTTAGAGCAGCTATGCAGGCACCTAGTGCGTGTAATCAACAACCTTGGGAGTTTATTATTGTTGATGATAAAGCCTTGCTGAAGGAATTATCTACTGTACATCAATATGCAAAAATGGTGGAGTTTGCACCTTTAGCAATAATAGCACTGGGGAATAAAGAAACAATGAGATGTCCTGATTATTGGCAACAGGATTTAGCTGCAGCCACGCAAAACATTTTGATTGAGGCAGTTCATATAGGATTGGGTGGAGTTTGGTTAGGAGTCGCGCCAAATGAGGAAAGAATGAGTTTCATAAGAAAGATGCTTGATTTGGATGATCATTACTTACCATTTAATGTGATACCAATAGGGTATCCTAATGAAATCAAGGTAGATGATAATCGCTATTCAGAAGATAAAATCAGACATAATAAAGAGTAAGATTATTTATAAGGAAACATTTCTATGTTTCCTTTTATTTTGATATAATTGAATTAGTATTTAACATGACAAGAATCAAGGAGATAACATTATGAAAACATTAGTACTTGCAGAGAAACCTTCAGTAGCTAGAGATATTGCGAAAGTCTCAAACTGCAATAACAAGAAGCAATCATATATTGAAGGGGACAAATACATAGTTACTTGGGCGCTAGGTCACTTGGTGACTCAAGCGGCTCCCGATGCATATGATGCAAAATATAAAAACTGGAACATGGATGATTTACCAATTCTTCCAACTAAATTCAAATTGGAAGTCATAGGTAATACAAGCAAACAATATCATACAGTAAAAACTCAAATGCATAGAAGCGATGTTAACGAGATTATTATTGCTACAGATGCTGGAAGAGAAGGTGAGTTGGTTGCTAGATGGATTATAGAGAAAGCTAAAGTTAAAAAGAAAATTAAAAGACTTTGGATATCATCTGTAACTAATAAAGCAATAAAAGAAGGATTCCAAAACTTAAAAGACGGACGAAACTATGAAAATCTTTTTCATTCTGCAGTTGCTAGGAGTGAAGCTGATTGGGTAGTTGGAATGAACACTTCAAGAGCACTTACATGTAAACATGGGGCAAGTTTGTCTTGTGGAAGAGTCCAAACACCAACATTATCTATGATTGAACAAAGACAAAGTGAAATCGCAATATTCAAACCAGTTCCTTACTATGGAATAGTAATAAAAACAGACAAGTTAGATTTAGACTATAGAGGTAGTAGAATTTTCGACTTAAATAAATGCGAGTCTATAGTAAAAGAGATAAATAAACTGAACAAGATTTCTATAAGCACAAGCAAATCCGCTAAGAAAACATTTGCTTCTAAACTATATGACCTAACTGAGCTCCAAAGAGACGCTAATAGAATGTTTGGGTTTTCTGCTAAGGAAACACTTAGTATTATGCAAGGATTATATGAGTACCATAAAGTTTTAACTTATCCAAGAACAGACTCAAGATATATTTCTAAGGACATAGTTCCTACTCTAAAGGAAAGAGTAAGAGCCTGTAACGTTGGAAATTATAGAAAATCTTGTGAACATATTCAAAGAAATGATATCAAAGTTAGTAGTTCGTTTGTTGATGACACAAAAGTTAGTGATCACCATGCGATAATTCCTACAGAACAAAAAATCTATTTAGACAATCTTGACACTGATGAGATGAGAATTTATGATTTAGTGGTTAAGAGATTTTTGTCTGTTTTACTACCGCCATTTGAATATGAGCAAACAAAAATTACATATAAGTTTAAAAACTATGAATTTTCTGCTACTGGGAAGATTGTTAAAAAGTTAGGCTGGAAGGAAGTCTATTCAAAAAATGATTTTGAAGATGATCAAAATGATATACATCTTCCAGCAATGAACAATGGAGAGTTGCTTTCATTAGAAGATGTCTTCATAGACGAGCTTAAAACTAAACCTCCGGTACCATTCACAGAAGGTACTTTACTAGGAGCCATGGAGAATCCCGTTAAATTTATGAGTGATAGCAATAAAGACCTTATTAAGAAAATAGGAGAAGTTGGAGGAATAGGAACAGTTGCCACTAGAGCTGATATTATTGAGAAAATTTCTAAAAACTTTTTGATTGAAAGAAGAAATAACTACTTATACATAACTTCTAAGGGTAGACAGTTATTACATCTGGCCCCAAATGACTTGAAATCACCTCTATTAACAGCACAGTGGGAACAGCAATTGTCGAAAATAGCAAAGGGAGTACTTAAAAAGGACAAATTTGTTTATGACATGAAAGAGTATTCTAAGATACTGGTTAAAGAAATCATCGATAGTAAATCACAGTTTAAGCACGATAATATTACTACTAAGAAATGTCCAAAATGTGGCGACTTCTTACTAGATGTAAATGGAAAACAAGGGAAAATGCTTCTTTGTAAGAATAGAGAATGTAATCACCGCGAGTCGGTGTTTAGAATTACAAACTCAAGGTGTCCTAATTGTCATAAGAAACTGGAATTACATGGAACTGGAGATAAGCAAATCTTTATTTGCAAATGTGGACATAGAGAGTCACTATCATCCTTTAAAAAACGTAAGGAAACAGGCAAAAATAGTTTATCGAAAAGAGATGTTCAAACCTATATGAAAGAACAACAAAAGGAACAAAAGAAGAATACACATAACCCTTTTGCGGATCTATTGAGCAAATATAACAAGAAGTAAGTGACCAAATTGTACATTATAATCGAAAAGCATTATAAAAGAGAATAATTACAATTTGTTGTAGCATATTGTTTATTGGTGATTAGATGAAAATTAAAATGAAACCCCTAGAGTATAACTACGGTGATTTTGAGCCCTACATAAGTGCTAAGACCATGTCTGAACATTATGAAGGGTTGTACCGCGATTACGTTGTAAAACTTAATCAAGTGATTAATAGTATCGATTATTCAGTTTCAGTTGACCAATTGCTTATGTCTATTCAAGACTACCCCATAAAGAGGAATGACATTATTAGATATGCAGGTGGGGTTAGTAATCATGAGTTGTTTTTCGATAGTCTAACTAGGAAGAGGACAAAACCAAACAAAAATTTATCTGAAGCAATTGTAAAATCTTTTGGTTCATATGATCAAATGATTGAAAACATTACTACAGTTTCTGAATCATTATTTGGATCAGGTTATGTGTTTTTAGTTATAGAAGATGATGATTTGGCAATTATTAAAACTGTCAATCAGAATAGTCCATTGATTTATAATTTTTATCCATTGATTGCGATTGATTTATGGGAACATAGTTATTTCTTGGATTATTTAAGTAAACGCAATCAATATATAGAATCAATTATGAAGTTACTAAATTGGGATAATGCAAACGACTTATATGCTAAGTATACTAGGAACATCAGAAATGGGATTTATAGTTTATAATCTACACTGGGATTAAGATTTGATTAAAGAGACGTATCCAAGTGATGTTTGAATAATAATTATTCTAACTTAATTAAATTCTTTATCCTAATAATACAATTAA
>CAJYBF010000138.1 GCA_913064935.1 uncultured Mollicutes bacterium | reverse complement strand
CCAAACATTATCCTTGACTTTTCATAGTTGGTCTCCTTCAATTAACTAATAGTTAATAAGATTTTTTTTTTCATATAAATATCTTCTACTCCAAAAATTATAACATATCTAAGATTTCAATTGTGTGAAGAATATGTGAATAAAACTAATTTAATTCCTTGTCAAAGAATATTTTAGATAATGTATTAGACCTACTATTCTATAAGTACATGTTCAATTCACTAGGTGTTTGAGGTGTAAGATGAATCAACATTATAAAAAAACAGAGATCAAAAAGATGTTAACTTTACACTTTTTAAGTGTTCGTTAACATCTTGTCAATTTATATTAAAATAGTCGCTGTTTGTTATTTAACAGGATTAATCATAGTAAGTGATAATCTTCCTCTTTTCATATCTATATCATGAACCCATACTTTGACAATTTGACCTACTTGAACAACATCCATGGATGCTTAACAAATCTATTTGTTAATTTTGAGATATGCACTAATCCATCTTCTTTAACACCACAATCAACAAAAGCCCCGAAGTCGACAACGTTTCTTATTGTTCCTGTTAGTTCCATTCCTACAGTTATATCTGATAATTTAAGAACTCCTTGTTTTAAAACAGGCGCTTCAAACTCATCACGAGGATCTCTATTAGGAGCAATAAGTGCATCTAAGATATCATTGAATGTATATTCATCGATAGACATTCTTTCTAACAGTTTGTCTCTTTCCGTCAGATTAATTGCATTAATAAGTTCAACTGATCCCAGTTCTTTTTTAGCGAATCCAAGAGCAGTTAGGATCTCTTTTGCAGCTTCATAACTCTCAGGATGGATTCCTGTTGTATCAAACTCGTCTTTACCGTCAAGTACGCGTAAGAACCCAGCGGCTTGAACCATAGACTTAGGACCTAGTTTAGGAACTTTACCAATTTTTTTTCTTGATTCAAATTTCCCAAACTCGTCTCTATATTTAACGATATTCCCTGCAGCAGTCATAGAAATACCTGAAACATACTGAAGTAATTCTTGAGAAGCGGTATTAACATTAACACCAACTTTGTTTACTGCAGTTTCTACAACAAAGTTTAATTGATTATTTAATTTCTTTTGAGATACATCATGTTGGTATTGTCCAACACCAATACTTTTTGGATCTATCTTTACAAGTTCACTAAGTGGATCTTGTAATCTTCTACCTATTGAAACTGCACTTCTTTCCTCTACTTCAAAGTCGGGGAACTCTCTTCTAGCATTATCACTAGCTGAATATACAGAAGCTCCTGCTTCATTAACAATAATATAAGCGCAATCTAACTCTGACTCTTTTATCAAATCAGAAATGAAACTTTCAGTTTCTCTTGATGCTGTTCCATTACCAATAGCGATAATATCAACACCATGTTTTGTAACCATGCCTTCTACCATATCTTTAGAATCTTTAATTCTTCTAGGATTTATCTTCTCACCAATGAACTTTTGATGTGGATAAATAACTCCTTTTTCTAATACTTTACCTGTGAAATCTAAAGTACTTAGTTTACATCCAGTTCTATATGCAGGATCTACTCCTAAAACCACTTTATCTTTCATTGGTGGCTGTAATAATAAGTTATGTAAATTCTCACTAAATATTTTAATAGCTTGTTCTTCAGCTACTTCTTTTAGTTCAGAGCGAATCTCTCTTTCAACGCTTGGCTTAATAAGTCTTTTATAAGCGTCTTCTACCGCTTTTCCTAAGAAGGGATTAGAAGTTGACTCTTGTTTGATAAAGTCTTTTTTTAAGAAGTAAACAAGATCATCTTTGTTTTCTTGTATTGATACTCTTAATATCTTCTCAGTTTCTCCGCGGTTTATAGCCAAAACTCTGTGAGGAACAATGTTTTTAATTAACTCACTGTAATCATAGTACTGAGTAAAAACCCCTTTTTCATCTAAAGCTACTTTTTTAGTTTCTTTAGATGCTAAATATGCTTTAGTTCTAAAATTATTTTTAATAAACTTACGATACTTAGGATTATCTGATACCTCTTCAGCAACGATATCCATAGCACCTTGCAAAGCAGATTCTACATCAATAATAATATCAGTAATATATTTAGCCGCTTCAACTTCAATTTCAGTTGAAGGATAACTTAATAAGAATAACGCAAGTGGCTCTAGTCCATTTTTCTTTGCTTCAGTAGCTCTAGTTTTCTTTTTCTCTTTATACGGACGATATATATCTTCAACTTCAGTCAACTTTGTACATCTAAGAACTTCTTGTCTAAGTTCCTCAGTTAGTTTTCCTTTTTCAGCTATTAATCTAAGTACATCATCTTTACGTTTTTTTAGATGTTGTCCATATTCATATTCTTTACTTACAGCTCTAATCTGTTCTTCATCAAGAGCTCCAGTTTGTTCTTTTCTATAACGTGCAATAAACGGGACAGTGTTACCCTCTTCTAATAAATCAAGTACTGTTCTAATCTGTTTTAAACTAATGCCTTGTTCTTTCCCTATTTGTGCTAGTAATGCTTCGTTCATAGTCGCCATCATATCCTCCTTGAATAAAAACCATTTCTACATCATATAAATTATATAGAAAAACCCCTTTATTTTCAAGGGATTTTACTTGTTGTATTCAAATGTAAACGATGTCGCTACATCAATCAACTCATCTTGAGAAAGAGAGTTAGAAACAATCATATATTCACTACCAGCGCTATACCATGTAATACTGGTTGGTCCTAGCGAACCAATAGTTCCATTAACCATTATAGGCTCTCCATAAATGAATTGTGGTAATATTGTTTCATTTAACTCACCAACGAATTGTTGATAAATAGTAAAGTCGGTTTCTCCTCCGAAGCATGTTATCGCATACTCATCTGTCACTTGTTCACTAACAATTCGAACACCTTCAGGGTAGTAGTTTGGATAATTTACTTCATGTAAATAATCGGCACCTTCTCCTAACGCCATTGTTTCAGCATCAAGATTTAAATCTTTATCGAAGTAATTGTCATCAAACTTCTTGCTTAAATCAAATTCTAGGAACATAACTGTTATAACAGGTTCCATTGTAGAATCATACACTACTACTTCTTTTGGAAGCAAAGTCTTAATATCAAGAACAATTTTTTGGGTTTTCAAATCAGAATTAGTTTTGTAGTCCACTTCTGAACGTACAATGATTTCGTCATCCTCAATAACAACAGTCGTATTTTCATCATTCATAATATCACTCACTATAGACTGATACAAATAAGCATGTGAAGTATTTAACGGCCATTCACTTTGGAATTGGAAACTTTTGTTTAATTCAGGTGTTATTACAAATACGCCATCATCATTTTTCAAAATCATTTGTGTACTGTTACTGTCTTGGTTCACCATTTTTACTTTAAAATATTCTGGTGCAGAATAACTTATCTCTAAATCGTACTTCTTAACATCGTTTCCTCTTTCAACTTCCATTAACGCTCTAGCAAAATAACCATCTATATCGGATACTTTTTTTCCCAATTCTACGGGAACTTCATCTTCAGTGATTTTTCCACAACCTACTATTAGCGTTAAAATAAATATAAAGCTTAATATTTTTTTCATAATCCACCTCTATTATCGTTACAGTAATTTTATGAATTAAATGATTTTTATATTCACTATATGTATAAATAAGTCAAAATTAAGGAAAATATAAAAGAATAAATTAAAAAAGGAGGAATTTTTGTGAGTGCACTACAAAAAACAGCTTTAGTACTTACGCTTATCGGAGCATTGAACTGGGGTATGATTGGACTATTCGGTTTTGATTTAGTAGCATTTATCTTTGGTGGAGCTACTACGTTCTTGGCAAGAACTGTTTATTCTCTAGTTGGAGTTGCAGCGATTGTGAACCTAACGCTCCTTGCATATCCAGTTAAAGATATGTAATTCTACTCTCGCTATTTATAGAATGTAGAGTAAAGATGCTATTTATAGTATGTTAAAACAAAGGTAGTGATTAAATGACAGATATAGAAAAATTTGGGAAAAAAATCCGTAAACTACGTTTAGACAACAAAATGAGTCAAGAGGAATTAGCGTACGAATCTGGACTACATAGAACTTATATCGGAAGCGTAGAGAGAGGAGAGAAAAATCTAACTATAAAGAACGTCTTCAAGATTGCTAAGGCTCTAGGAATTGATCCGAGCGATTTATTCAAGTTTGAAAAATAGATAAGGGGAGTACTCATTATCTTTTTTTTTGCCAAAAAAAAGAGGAGTTATCTCCTCAAATCATCGGCTATTTCCTTTATTTTCCTAACTCTATGATTTAACCCAGATTTACTTATTTCTGTTCCTATTATATCTTATCCTAGGTCCATCAA
>CAJYBF010000137.1 GCA_913064935.1 uncultured Mollicutes bacterium | reverse complement strand
CTGTTCTGATGATAATTCATACGTAGACATCGGTGCGTATGGTAAGAACCATGGATCATAGGATAAAGATTGCACTATTTGAACATTGATTGATCTTTCTACAACACTTTTTGCGTCAAACATCACTAAATATTCTTTTCCGTTTTCAAACGTTAATCCCTCTTGTAGTACTTGAGGAGAATAAGATGCCCAACCAATTGTATCTAACTCTACAGTTATTTTTTCAGTTTCCTGTGTAAGAGTTCCTGAAGAATATCCACTCCATTCATCTCCCCACCAAGCAGACCAATTATTGTCTACTAGTGAATTGTCTACTTTCACAACATTAACATTACTTAGCAATATATTTGCTACTGTAGCGTCGCCATTAATCGTACCTAATTCAAAGACTAACTTACCATTTTCAAATGTTTGTTCATTCATTGTAAACCTAAACATGAAGTTTGTAGGTTCACTACTTAAACTGAATGACTGTGTTACTTCATAATTCAAGAACCATGGATCATATGGTAATGCTTGTCCAATATTAACATTCATTAATTTTGGCAAATCTGACGATCCTGTAAATGAAATTATATATTCAGCACCGTTTTCAAATACTAAACCTTCTTGGAAAACTTGAGGTGAATAAGATCCCCAACCTATTGAAGTCATATCAACAGATACAGCATCATCTACTACTGTTATAACAGCATCAGAATATCCACTCCATTCATCTCCATTCCATCCTAACCAATTCGCATTATCAATCATATTCTCATCGAATTGGATACTCGGTAAGGTTGGCTCTGTTTCAGGAATGTATTCCATAAACACAACGTTATCTATATAGACATTGTGACTTGCTCCAACTAAGCCATTAACTTGACCAAACATGAATTTTACAGAAACTAAATCTTCAGCTCCAGTGAATACAAAACTGTATCTACTCATAGTTTCATCTAACGATGCTACTTCATCCATAAATACATAATATCCAATATTATCAACTATTAACTCAATATCGCGTGGAATATCAGATCTAGCATCAAATTCAATTACATATTGTTTTCCATCTGCTATGTGGAACTCGCCTTGATATAATTGAATACTCCAAAACTCATTACCCTCAGTCTCGATGCTTATTTTCGCTTCATCGTTCTCTACACCAATTCCTGCAATAGCATCATAGTGAATGTATTGACTCCAACTCGCTAATGTCCCATCAAATGTTCCATTAGCTAAATCTGTAACTTCTTTAACTGGAGGAATACTCACAAACACTTTTACATTGTCAATATATACATTATGAGAATATCCAATTGCTTCTCCAACTTTACCCATCATATATTTCAAACTTGCCTCTTCAGTTGAAGGCATAGTGAAACTTAAACTATATGTTCTCATTGTATCTGACAATTGAACAACCTCATTAAGGAAAGTTGTATACTCGTTATTCTCAACGATTATCTGTAACCCTCTTGCTACATCAGCTCTTGCATCAAATTCAACTGTATATGAAACACCTTCATAAAAGTTGTAAGGTCCTTGATACAACTGAACACTCCAAAACTCATTTCCTTCATTATCTAAAGTAACTCTTGCTTCATTATTTTCAACAGCTAAAGTAGCCACTGCATCATAATGAATATAATTATCCCAATCTTCTAAATCATTATCAAAACTTCCATTTGCAAATTCATCAATCTCCGGAGTTGGAGCAGGTAATTCATTTGCTGAGTCAACCACTTCATCTTCAACTACTAAAGGATTGATATCTTGATACATTCTAATGTATTCAATTTCCATTTGGTTTGGCACTACTGTATCTTCATTAGGCTCACCTGGGAAAAATCCTCCAACAGCAACATTAATTATTATATAGAACTCATGATCAAATGCCCAATTTCCTGGACCGTATTTATATGTTATTTCATCTTTATTAATAATATGGAATGGAATTCCATCAATATAATACTCAATTTCATCTTCATCCCACTCAATAACATACTCATGGAAATCATCGGCAAAGCTTCCTTCTTCTAAGACATAAGTTTCACCCTCACCTTGGAATCCATTTTGGAAAGAAAGAGGAGAATGTACTGTTCCATAGATTTTGTTAGGTTCTTGACCTAGCAATTCAACAATATCGATTTCCCCTACTTCAGGCCATGAATTTTGTTCTGGCCATTCTGTACCAATCATCCATACTGCAGGCCATATTGCATCGCCTTCAAGTAATTTTGCTGAAACTTCTATTCTTCCGTATTTTGGTGTAACCTTATTTTGTGTATTAATTCTACCTGAAGAATATTTTGTCGTAAATGGTTTTCCATCTGATTCATAGACAGTTCTTTCTTCTTCTGTAACTTCCAAAATTAAATTTCCGTCTTCAACAGAAACATTATCTTCAACATAATATTGAAGTTCAAAGTTACCCCATCCATTGTCAAATGGACCCCATCCAGTATCATAATTCCAACTGTTTGTGTCTAGCATAGTTCCTTCAAACTCATCAGCCCATACTAATTCCCACTCTTCAACTAAATCTTCATCTGCTTCAGTATTCGTTCTGTTTAGCAAATCATCAAGTGTAATTAGGTCTATATGATTAATCTTATACATCTCAACATTGTCTAACCATACTGGAGCATTTGATTCAGCAAAGAAAAACTCAAATCGAGCATCATTGTCATCTGGTTGCGACATAATAAATTCTAGACTGTATCTTTGGTATTCATCTGTTAATTGCACAACTTGATTTCCATTATAAAATGCCTAACTATTATCAGCAGTACTATCAATTTTTACAGTCAAGTTTCTAACTTAACTTGATTTTGCATCGAAGATTATTTTATAAACATCACCTTTTACTAAATCAAGTGGTTCTTGTAATAATTGAACTCCATATGCTGGAATTCCTAAGTCACTAGTAATATCAATTTTAATACCTTCTTCTAGTGTATAGAAACCAGCCCCACCATTACTCTCGAAGAAAGTCCAACTATCTTCAGTGTTAATACTTCCGTTAGTATCAGGAAGATTATTTGACATTGGTAAATCAAATGAGGAATTACCTATCAAATTCACTCCTAGAGGTGAAATATCAAGAATGTACAACTCATCATTCTTATACAACTCTTTTGCTGTAAACTGAATCAATTCCATAGTTTGAAGAATAGTTGCTTGTTTATCTCTTTCAAAGAAACCATTTGGATAATCACTGGTAATCCCAAATACTCCTGTAAGAATTGCAACTGCTTCCTCACTTGAAATTTCATTTAGTGGATCAATTAAGCCACTATCATCGATAAACCCATTTGCATCAGTCCACCATGTAATAGGCAAATTGTAAAATACTCTATCTGTATTACCATCTAAAACTTTAATAGCCTCATCAAGTAGCAATACAAATTCTCCACGGTTTATTCTTGAATTAGGATAAATAACTCTATCATCATCCAATGTTGTGGAATTGTTATCTTTTAATTCTACAAGCTTCGTTTTAGCCCAATAGTAATTCAATTCAGTAAATACATTCTTATTAGTATCTTCTTTAGCTAAAATCACTACAGAAGTACTCATAATAAATAAGAAACTCACTATCAAGGTCATTACTCTTTTCAAAATAGTCATTATTACCTCTCCTTTTCAATCTCTGTTTACTTAAACGTTTAAGTTAGCATAGCTCGTCCATAACAAAAAGTACCGCTAACTAAAACTAGAAGTATGTTTATATCCGCATATTATATTTTTTTCTATCGATCTACGAGTAAAGAGTACTAGTACAGTTTCATTATACTTATTCATTCAAACAATTCAATAATCTATGCAATCTATTTAATAAACCGTTTGACAAAAAATGACTAATTTCGACTCGTAGTATGATGAATCTTTTCATTTATACATTTTTCTACATAAATAAATAGGATAAAGTTGATAGATTATATCGCATGGCGGTTTTCTTTTGTTAAGAAATTATATTAGGATAAATGAATTTTTATCTTTTTTTGTTAGTACGAACTTGTAGTTCATAGTTGTTTGTTACAATGGGTAAAAATTGTTTTTAATTTGTATTTTAATAGGTTTAAAGTAATCTTGTTCTTAGAAAAGTAAATTGCATAACTTTTCCATAAAACCGTGAGCGGACTTTGACTCCAGGATCGGCGGTTCGAATCCATCTAGCCCTGCCATAATGTAAGTTAAAAGCAAACACTTAAGAAAGTTGTTTGCTTTTTTTTGTTTAGGAAAAAGTAGCAAGAACTAATTAATCTACTGTTTCGCCCTTCCTAAACAAATATGGATTAAAATGTTATTTTTTTTGCATATGATATAATATTTTAAAGAAAAATTATCCTGCATATTTTATATATAATTAAGCAAA
>CAJYBF010000136.1 GCA_913064935.1 uncultured Mollicutes bacterium | reverse complement strand
ATGAGGTACATCAGCAAACAGGGTTAGATGATGCCTATATATATGGACATGCTACCATCGAAAACAATCCGTGTGTTATTGGAGTTATGGATAGTTATTTCCTAATGGGATCTATGGGTAGTGTTGTTGGTGAAAAAGTCACGAAGTCTTTTGAGTATGCTATGTATAAGAAACTTCCACTTATATTATTCACTGCCTCAGGTGGTGCAAGGATGCAAGAGGGGATTCTTTCATTAATGCAAATGGTTAAGACATCTCAAGTTATTGGAAAGTTCCATGAAATGAAACTTCTGTACATAACAGTACTGACTCATCCTACAACGGGTGGAGTTACTGCATCGTTCGCGATGCTTGGTGATATACATTTGGCGGAGCCAGAAGCTCTAATAGGCTTTGCAGGACCAAGAGTTATTGAACAAACAATTAATCAAAAGTTACCTAAGGAATTTCAAAGGTCTGAGTTTCTAAAAGAAAAAGGATTTGTTGACAAAGTGGTAAATAGAAAAGATATGAAAGCAACTTTGGCCAAACTATTAAGAATGCACAGAAGAGGTGTCTAGATGGATGTTTTAGCTAAAGAAAGAAAAATAAATGAGTTAGAAAATAAGATCTTGGAAATTAATGATGAAGATCTAAGAGGAAGACTTAAAAAAGATATTCAAAAGTATAAAGTAGATATGATGAATAAGTTAACCGCTTGGGATAGAGTTCAGATTGCTAGACACAGCGGTAGACAAGTTGCATCAGACTATATTGATTATATGTTTGATGATTTCATTGAACTTCATGGAGATAGACTATACAGAGACGATGAAGCCATTATTGGTGGAATAGGTACTTTTAACGGAATCTCTGTAACTGTTATAGCTCAAGAAAAAGGTAAAAACACTGAAGAAAATATAAGACGTAATTTCTCTATGCCTCATCCTGAGGGTTATAGAAAATCAGTAAGATTAATGAAACAAGCTGAGAAATTCAGACGTCCCATAATTACTATCATAGATACACCTGGAGCATATCCAGGACCTGCAGCAGAAGAAAGAGGGCAAGGGGAAGCTATAGCTAAGAGCATTATGGCGATGTCTGCCTTAACTGTACCTGTTATAAGTATTGTAATAGGTGAAGGTGGTTCTGGTGGAGCATTGGCTTTATCGGTTGCGAATAAAATTATTATGCTTGAAAACTCTGTTTACTCAGTTATTACACCTGAAGGGTTTGCATCCATTCTTTGGAAAGATTCAAAGCGCACAGCTGAAGCTGCTGAAGCACTTAAGTTAACAGCTTACGATTTAAAAGAATGGGATATAGTTGATAAAATTATTAAGGAACCTATTGGTGGTGTTCATAATGGTTTTGAAGAAACAGCAAAGAGGTTGAAGCAAAGCGTAATAGCTAGTTTGAATGAATTGATCGTTAAATCTCCTATGAGACTGCGTGAAGAAAGATATAGTAAGTTTAGAAATCTAGGATTCTTCCAAAGATTCAATTTACATGAGTAGGTGAATTATATGAAAAAAGTAAGTGTGCTAGGAACTGGTAGTTATATACCGAGTAGAGTATTAACTAATGAGGATCTTTCAAAGTTTATTGAAACAACCGATGAGTGGATTGTTTCAAGAACAGGAATTAAGGAAAGACATATTGTAGAAGATGAAAATACTTGCGATTTAGCTTATCATTCTGCACTTAAGGCAATTGAAGCTGCAGGAATAGATAAAGATGAAATTGATTTATTGATTGTTGCTACTTTCACTGGGGATAATGCTTTTCCAGCTGTAGCGAATGTACTTCAAGCAAGACTAGGATTAAGAGAAATAATGGCATTTGATATGAATGCTGAATGTAGTGGTTTTGCATTTGCACTAGTGGTTGCTGAAAAGATGTTAAGAAGTCTTAAAATGAATAAGGCTTTGTTAATAGGTGCTGAAACAATCAGTAAATATACTGATTGGAGTGATCGTAATACTTGTGTGCTATTAGGTGATGGAGCTGGTGCTGTTGTTTTAGGTGAAGGTAGTGGTGAAATTATTGATACTAATTGTTATTCAAAAGGAGATTTAAATAAATACTTATACGGGGCTGGAACTCCATTAAAGTCACCTGAAAATAATGTTGGTAATACTGTTGGAAATATTGAAATGAACGGAAGAGAAGTATTTAAATTTGCGACTCGTGCTATTCCTAGTAGTGTTAAATCAATTCTTGAGGAAAACAATTTACAATCAGATGATATAGATTTATATATATTCCATCAAGCTAACTTAAGAATCATCGAAAAAGCTGCAAAGGATTTGGGCATTCCGATGGATAAAGTTTTTGTTAACATAGAAAAATACGGTAATACTTCGGCGGCTAGTATAGCTATTGCACTTGATGAAGCTGTAAGAAGTGGTAAAATAAAACGTGGTGATAAAATTGTAACTGTTGCATTTGGGGCAGGCTTTACATGGGGAACATCACTTATAGAATATTAATCTAGGGGGACTTTATGAAATCAATAGTTAAATTACTAGGTACAAAATATCCAATCATCCAAGGAGGTATGGCTAATATAGCTGATCACCAACTTGCGAGTGCAGTTTCTAATGCAGGTGGGTTAGGACTAATTGGTGCAGGCGGATGGGATGTAGAAAGAGTTCGCAGCGAAATAAGAAAATGCAGAAGTTTAACTGACAAGCCTTTTGGTGTAAATATTATGTTGATGAGTCCTTTCGCAAAAGATATCGCTAAAATGGTAATTGAAGAAAATGTAAAAATTATAACTACAGGTGCTGGTAGCCCTGGAGAGTATATCGAATCTTGGAAAGAGGCAGGAATGATTATTATTCCTGTTGTTCCAACAGTTGCGTTAGCTAGAAGATTAGCTAAACAAAACATTGATGCTGTAATCGTTGAAGGTACTGAAGCTGGAGGGCATATAGGAGAATCAACGACTATGTCGTTAGTTCCTCAAGTATGTGATGCTGTTGATATACCTGTTATAGCTGCAGGTGGAGTTGCTGACGGTAGACAAATGGCAGCTGCATTTTGCCTTGGAGCAGAAGGGGTTCAGATAGGAACTGTTTTGCTAGCTGCTGATGAATGTCCAATTCATATTAATTATAAGAATACAATAGTAAAAGCAAGAGACACTTCTACAATTGTTACTGGTAGAGATTCGGGAGCTCCAGTAAGAGTAATCAAAAATAGAATGGCTAGAGAATATTTGAAAATGGTTAAAGAAGGAATTGACTTACATGAACTTGAAGAACTTACATTGGGATCATTAAGTAAAGCTGTATTTGATGGTGATACTGAAATGGGTAGTGTAATGGCTGGTCAAGTTGCAGGTTTAGTAAAAGAGATTAAACCAGTAAAAGAGATACTTGATAATTTAAATAATCAAAGCCTAGAAATATTAAAGGAAAAAAGTTATGAGTAAAGCTTTATTGTTCGCAGGTCAAGGAGCTCAGTACGTAGGTATGGGTGAAGATTTCTTTGAATATGATGTTGTTAAAAAAATCTATGCTAAAGCAGAATCTGTTTTAGGATATGATCTTAAAGAAATATGTTTTACTGATTCAAAAGGATTACTAAATATAACTGAATATACGCAACCTGCAGTATTTACTACAAGTGTTGCGATATTATCAGTTTTAAAAGAAAAAGGATTATCAATAGATTGCGTTGGTGGATTATCCTTAGGTGAATATACTGCTTTATATGTAGCCGGTGTATTTGATTTTGAGACTGGACTTAAGATAGTTCAAGCAAGAGGAAAGATAATGCAGTCCATTTGTGAAGTTGTATCTGGTACGATGATGGATATTATTGGGTTTGATAGAGATAAATTAAAAAGCATTTGTGATTCTGTCGAAGGTATTGTTGAAATCGCTAATTATAATTGTCCAGGTCAACTAGTAATAGGTGGAAGTATTGATGCTGTTTCTAAGGCTGGTGAGTTAGCTTTAGCAAACGGCGCTAGAAGAGCTATCCCTTTGAATGTAAGTGGGCCGTTTCACACGAGTATCTTAAGTGAAGCGAGTAAGCAATTTGCTGAGTTCATAAAAGACATTAGTTTGAATGATCCTTGCAAACCTGTTTATATGAATGTAACAGGTGAGGTATACAATGGTTCATTAAAAGATTTAATGTCACGACAAATAAGTAATTCCGTGATGTTTGAAGATTCAATTAAAGAGATGGTTAAAACAGGTGTTGATACTTTTATTGAAGTAGGTCCAGGTAAAGTGTTAAGTGGATTTGTTAAAAAAATCGATAGAGGTTTAAATATAATAAATGTTGATAAACTAAGTGACTTAGAAAAGGTGTTGGAAAATATATGAAAAATAAAACTGTAATCAAAACTGGTTCAACTTCGGGTAATGTAAACGAAA
>CAJYBF010000135.1 GCA_913064935.1 uncultured Mollicutes bacterium | reverse complement strand
AATTAGATTACTTGGTACAGCGGGCGATTATACTGATTTGTATGTTGATTCAAATACATCTCAGTTACTACTTACAGTAGAAGATCAAGATGCATTTGTTCAGTTGAATGAATTCTTAGCTGATCATGAAGATGTTAAAAATGTTAATTCATTAGGCTATTTCGGAAAAATTAAAAAAACCGAAGTTTATAGTGATGAACCAGAACCAATAACTTTGGAAATGGCATTTATGACCGCAGTTTCAGACAATGATTATGATCAAATTAGAATAATTGAAGGAAAACATCAAAAGGATCTTTTGGGCAATGAAATAATCGTAAGTTATGGGAAGACAGAACTAGATGATACCGATTTAGGTGATACAGTTGTTGTTTACACCAAGAATGGAAGCGAAGAGTTTATTATTGCTGGTATTGGAATTGATTTATCGTATAATACTCAAACAATTACATTGAATAGACTTTGGGTTACTAGCAAAACTATTGAAAGACTAAACGATGGTGAAGTTGGATATTCTGTAGGTGTTTCATATAATGAGTACTCGCCACAAGTTGAACAAAACTTACTTGATGAAATGAAAGTTGAGTTGGGTGAATATTCTAACTACGTTACTCCGTTCGGTCATCAGTTACTGCTTAGTGCAAATTCATTTTTCCAAGTCATCTTAGGATCAATATTTACTTTACTTGGTGTGATACTGATGGTTGTAAGTTTGTTTATTATTAGTAGTATTATTTATAACAACATTATTAATGAAACTAAAAAAATAGCAATCTTAAAAAGCACCGGATTCTCATCAAATAATATTATGTTTATATATCTTATTCAGCACTTGTTATTAGCAATAGTAGGATTAATTGTAGGTGCAGCAATTAGCATAGTATTAAGTATCACCGTTTTGAATGAGATAAATGAGTTATATAAAATGCAAGGATTACCTTACGGAATTAATTACGGGCAAATATTAGTTACATTGATATCCTTGCTTACTGTTATAGGAATTACCGTTTATCTTGTGTCACGCAAGATAATCAAAGTAAAACCTGCGGTAGCACTTAAATCTGGTGCTGAGTCAAACGAGAAAAAAGCAGTTTTAGAGTTCAATAAATATAAGAAGTTACCTGTTACATTAGGCTTAGCGTTAAAAGATATTCTATTTAACAAAAAGTTTACAATTACAACTACTTTATTTAGTGTAGCTACTGTTTTCAACATAGTTACCTTCTCTTCTATGTCTTTGACAATGGAGTCTGTAGTAGATAACAACATTCTATTAAGAGGGTTAGACTATGACTTAGAAATAACTAACTTAGAAGTTCAGGAAGTATTATCTCACGAAGAGATTATGAATACTTTAGAAAATTCAGATAAAACTGATGGAACAATGCTATGGTACCTAGATACAAACAGTAAGATATTTGATGACCAAGAAAACAAGTTTGTAAACTATATGGGTAGCATTTATAGTACTGATGATGTTGAAGCATTTAACTTTCAAGCATTAGAAGGAAGAGTACCTTCTTCTAATAATGAAGTTATGTGTGGGTTTAATCTAATGAAGATTTTAGACAAAACTATTGGCGATTATATTACAGTAAGCACAATCGTTGGAGAGGAAGAATTCTTAATCGTTGGTGTGTATCAAAACATGAGTAATGCAGGTCAAACGTTCTTCTTAATGATTGATGAATTTCCAAACGAATTTCTGTCTTATTCAACTATTTATGTAAATCTAACTGATGGTGTTACTGATGATAAATTTGATGAAAGTATCAATACTTTGTTCTCAGACAGTGTTGACACACTTCACGTAAGTGCTAATACTTCAATGGTATCAATGCTTGGGACTATAAAGATGGTAACTACTGCGGTAATAGTCTTATTCTCAATTATTTGCGGGATTATTATATTAAGTATTAGTATAACAAATTTAAACAAAGATAGAATGAATTATGGTATATACAAGTCTGTAGGAATGACTGATGTACAAATCATGAAGATCTATCTCTTGAAAAACCTATTGATTAGTTTAATCGCAATAGTGCCAGGAATAGTAATAGCGCTTATAGGAATGCCAATTATTATGAATATGATTATGAGTATGCTAGGTATAGTCGATATGCCGATACAATTTGCTATGTGGGGAATTATACTATCAATAGCTATTCCTGTATTTGTAACACTTATTGTATCAGGAATAATGAGGAGTTCTATTTCTAAAATTAGTCCAAAAGAATTACTAGTAGAGTAAAGAATGAGGAGTCTCATTCTTTTCTTTTGTTGTGATATAATGAATTGATGAAAGAGGTGCTACTATGGATAGAATTCTACTAGTCGATGATGAGATTGAATTAGCGACAATGCTGAAAACTTATCTCCAAAAAGAGGGGTTTGAAGTAATAACGGCAAACTCATTCCACGATGGCTTAAGCAACTTTGAAAAAGCAAAATTTGACTTGATTATTTTGGATATAAATCTAGGAGATGGATCAGGATTGGATTTATGCAAAAAGATGCGTGAGAAATCTAGCGTTCCTATAATTATCCTAAGCGCTAAATCTGGAGATGTAGATAAAATAATGGGACTCGGTCTTGGAAGCGATGATTATATTACAAAGCCTTTCAGCGCAGCAGAACTTTCTGCTAGAATACAAGCACATATAAGAAGGTACAAGCAGCTAACAAAACCTGAAATAGATAGTCACATAAAACAATTTGGAGATTTGCGTATCGATGATGAAAGCTTTGAATTGTATTTAAAAGACATAAAAGTAAACCTTACTGCAAAGGAATTCCAAATACTAAACCATTTAGCAAACAATGCGGGTCGAGTTTTCTCGAAAGAACAACTATTTAACCACATTTGGGGATATGAGGATTATGGTGATGTTAACACTGTTACAGTGCATATAAGGAAGATTCGTGAGAAAATTGAGCAAGATTCAAAGAACCCAATTTATATAAAAACAGTTTGGGGTATAGGGTACAAATTTGAAAAATAGATCTCTATTTCAAAAATTTCTATTTCTTCTATCCTTAACTGTAATTTTGCTGTTTATCACAATTCTCTTATATATAAATACAGAATCAAATAATAATAAAGATATGTACAACATTAATAGAGTTAGAGCATATACATCAGAGTTTTTAAATGAAGTTGAAGATAACTATTCCTCAATTGGAACAATTGAAACTGATGCTTCTTTGACAATTATTCTCGATGATATAGATATAGATGCCTTTGTTACGAATAGAGCTGGAGATATTCTATTCAGTAGTAAAGACTTGTTGGTTGGAGATAATGTCAACTTGAAGGAAGTTTTGTACCAAGATCATTCGTATTTAAAAATAAATGAAGAATTTTTTAGATTCTCATCTCCAATAGAATATAACGATAATGTAGAAGGTTTTATCATTTACGAAATGTCTTCTGATATCATTTCTACTTCAAACAGTTCTGATTTTTTACTGATAGGAGTTATCTTAGAATGTATTTCAATAATTTCATTGATGCTTATTGTGACTTTTAAATACAATAAAATAATTGACAAGCCACTAAAACAAGTTGAAAAAGGCTTGATTAGAATTTCTAAAGGTGACTATAATTATGATTTGAATATTGATAAGAAATCGATAATTTATCCACTTGGTTCTTATTATAAAAATATGGTAGAAGAAATCACGCATGTCTTAAATCAATCAGCCGATCAAGAGAAATCAAAAAAAGAACTACTAGCCAAAATATCACATGAAATAAGAACATCGCTGTCGTACATAAAGATAGCCGCGGAAGTATTAGATGAAAGTGCGAATATTACTATCTCTGAAAAAGAAAGTATAAATGCAATTATGAGCAAAATTAATTTGATTGATACAATCATTGAAGACCTGTTTAGCTACACACGCCAAGATTTAAATCAGTTAAGTGTGGAGTTGAAAGAAGTTTATGCAAAAGATATGTTTAACAATATTTTTATTGGTGTTGGTAGAAGATACAATGATATAAAAAATGTTTCATTCAAGAATAATATTCCTAATGTTCTAATTGACGCAGATGCAAGTAGAATAGAACAAGTAGTTCTTAACATAGTAGATAATGCGGATAAACATACCAATGAGGATGGAAACATAAATGTTTCTGTGGAGCTTGAAGAAAATCATGTTTTACTAATCATTGAAGATGATGGTGAGGGGATAAAACCTAATGATCTACCTTACATCTTTAATCCGTTTTATCAAGGAGAGCAAGATAGCAAAACGAAGCAAAAAGGTGCAGGCCTAGGACTTACTATATGTGATTATATTATTAAGAAACATAACGGAGAAATTTTCACCTATAGTGAGCATAATAAAGGAACGAAATTTGTTATTAAATTACCAGAAAT
>CAJYBF010000134.1 GCA_913064935.1 uncultured Mollicutes bacterium | reverse complement strand
CCCAAGACATTAGTAGTTGCAATAATCGTTTAAGTGTTTTCATGTCGTTGTGTGTTTGTTGATTTTAAAGAGAACGCTTCGCTCCCCTTGTCCCTCCTGTTATCGCAACCCCTCTTGTCTCCGTAAAGAAACGTCAGAGAGGAACCCCATATCCAGCCACCTTTTACTTCCTGCTGAATACCAATCGAGTCATTAGCTCGCATGGCCTTGTCGGAGAAGTTCATCAGTCAAAGAGCCTTTTGTTTAGGTGGCACGTATTGAACCAGTCAGCGAAGGTTGAGATGAATCAGACTAAGCTTAATACCCAGCAAAGGAAAACCCCCACCAGAGGGAAAGAGTTTCGACGCTGCTTTCTGGTGAGGGTTTTAGGGGCTTGAACCTGAAAAACTTTATTTAGATCAAGCTCACTGCCTATTTCAGTGAATGTTTGCTGTAATAAACCAATCTCCGTTTCTTTTTGCTGAAGGCTTCGATTAAGATTTACAACTTCCGATTTATTTTGCTTATTCACTAGCACTTAGACATATTCCAAAGTAATCAAAGAGTTATGAAGACGATATGCGCAAGTATAGTATAAAT
The DNA here is from genome assembly GCA_913064935.1 of uncultured Mollicutes bacterium. GTDB lineage: Bacteria > Bacillota_I > Bacilli_A > MAG-NZ > MAG-NZ > Zrk6. Next base: position 3,811 of record CAJYBF010000134.1, on the reverse strand, counting down.
CCAGGCAAAAAAGTTGGTTATACATCACAAATTAACAGATTTGTCATGCCGGGATAGATGCTTCGCACAATAAAATAAAAGGCATAAATGTTAGAACATTTAAAGGAAGTTTAGCAGTGTATTTAATATTAAACTTTGTGCAAACTGCCAATTAACTATTGGCAGTTTGTTTGTTACAATGGGGTTACTAAAACAGGAGGTATTAAATGGCTACTTTAAAATTTAAAGGACTAAATAAAGTTTATCCAAATGGTGTTCAAGCAGTTTTTGATTTTGATTTAGAAGTTAAAGATAAGGAATTCATTATTTTCGTAGGTCCATCTGGGTGTGGTAAATCTACTACATTAAGAATGATAGCGGGATTAGAAGAAATAACTTCAGGAGAGTTATATATTGATGATAGATTAATCAATAACGTTGCTCCTAAAGATAGAGATATCGCAATGGTATTCCAAAACTATGCATTATATCCACATATGAGTGTTTATGATAATATGGCATTTGGACTTAAGTTACGTAAAATTGATAAGCAAGTTATCGAGGAAAAAGTTAATAACGCAGCTGAAATATTAGGATTAACTGATTTCTTAGACCGTAAACCAAAAGCATTATCTGGTGGACAACGTCAACGTGTTGCGCTTGGTAGAGCTATTGTAAGAAATGCAAAAGTGTTCTTGATGGATGAGCCACTGAGTAATCTTGATGCTAAGTTACGTGTTCAAATGCGTGCTGAGATTGGTAAATTACATGCACAGTTAGAAACAACTACTGTTTATGTAACTCATGATCAAATTGAAGCAATGACTATGGCGAGTAGAATTGTAGTTATGAAAGATGGTTATATTCAACAAGTTGGAGCGCCTAAGGAAATCTATGATTATCCAGCGAACGTATTCGTTGGTTCATTCATTGGTACACCACCGATGAACTTCTTAAAAGGTAAACTAGAAGGAAATAGATTTGTTTGTGGAACTATCGATTTAACAATTCCAAAGAATAAACTAGAAGAACTTGATAGATTAGGATATTCTAATAAAGAGATTTTTATGGGTATTAGACCTGAACATGTTTACGACGAAGAAAGTTCAGAACAAAAAGCAGTAGTTAATGTTAACTTGGTTGAACTGATTGGTTCTGAATCAATTATTCATTCTTCAACTGGAGATACTTCATTCGTTGCTAAAGTTGGGGTTAGAACAGATATTAAAATAGGTGATGAACTTAAAATATCATTTGACTTAGATAAAGCACACTTCTTCGATATTAACACTGAAGTTAGAATAGATATTCAAAAATAGGAAGGACGAAAGTCCTTCTTTTTATAATGTTTTGTTTATGGAGGTTTTTATGGAAATTGTCTATATTAAAAGAATTTATGAGGGAATAAGTGTAAAGTACGAAACTTATAAGGAAATTTATGATACTTCTATTAAGAAGTTTCTCAATGAATTGTGTATTGAGAATCTTTCTACGTTTGATGGGCGCATTAATGCTGTTAGGATTAAGCATAATATCAAGTCCTTAGTACCTTTGTATGTCTCAAATGAATGTCTATTAATACCTACTTCGTCTATTAGAAATTATGAATGTGTCTGGATAAATTATTATATGATTCAATCTTGTGATGGAAATGAGATAAAAATGCTAGATGGAAGCATAATAGAAGTGAAGGAACGTGTAATGGATAGGCAAATAAAAACATGCGAGGAAATCGCTTTCTAAGTGACTATTCTAAACAATATGATATAATTAATTGGATATAAATGGAGGAATTTAACAAAATGAAAAAGAAAATAATTAAAGATTATAACTTATCAGGGAAAAAGGTTTTGATTAGAGTTGATTTCAATGTTCCAATGAAAGCTGGAGTTATTACTGACGACAATAGAATAGTTCAAGCCATTCCTACAATAAAATATGCGTATGAGAATGGTGCTAAAGTTATTCTTTTATCACATTTAGGAAGAATTAAAGAAGAAAGCGATAAGCAGGATAAAAGTTTATTGGCAGTATCCATTAGATTAAGCGAATTGCTATCAAAAGAAGTTTCATTTATTCCTGAAACTAGAGGCGAATTACTTGAAAGTAAGATAAATGCTTTGGCTGATGGTGAAATATTAATGATTGAAAATACAAGATTTGAGGATTTAAATAGTAAAGCTGAAAGTAAGAATAACGAGGAACTAGGTAAGTATTGGGCCTCTCTAGGTGATATATTCATAAATGATGCTTTTGGTACTGCTCATAGAGCCCACGCATCAAATGTAGGTATTGCTGAAAATATTGAGTTTTCTGGATTAGGGTTTTTACTTGAAAAAGAAATGAAATATTTAGGTGAAGCTGTTGATAGTCCAAAAAGACCTTTCGTAGCTATCTTAGGTGGAGCAAAGGTTTCAGATAAGATTGATGTTATTGAAAGATTATTAGAAGTTGCTGATAAGATTATTATCGGTGGTGGAATGGCTTATACATTCTTGAAAGCTAAAGGAGAAGAAATAGGAAGTTCTCTTTTAGAAAGTGAAAAAATCGAGTATGCAAAAGAAATGTTATCAAGAGGAAAAGATAAAATACTTCTACCTGTCGATTCTGTATATGGTTCAGAGTTTTCTGAAAATGCAGTAGCTAGAGTTGGAGTATCGTCTTCTGTTAAGGATTCTGAAATGGGATTAGATATTGGTCCAAAAACGAGCGAGATGTTTACAAAAGAGTTGGCTGATGCTAAAACTGTTGTTTGGAATGGACCTATGGGTGTTTCTGAATGGGATCAATTCGCTGCAGGAACTATCGCTGTATGTGAAGCTTTAGCTAAAAGTGATGCAATGAGAATTGTTGGTGGTGGACGTAGTGCAGCTGCAGCAATTAAATTAGGTTATGCAGACAAAATGAGTCACATTTCAACTGGCGGTGGAGCGAGTCTACAATACTTAGAGGGTAAACCTTTACCAGGTTTAGACGCTATTCAAGATAAATAAGCTTTACTAGTTGAATAAATTGGTATATGGTATATAATAAAAATGGAAATTAGTACTAATTTCCTAGGAGGTAAAAAAATGAGAATTCCAATCATGGCTGGAAACTGGAAAATGAATAAAACTAGAGATAAGGCCTTAGACTTCGTGTATGAAGTTAACAGAGAAGTACCAGATTTAACAGATGTCGAAACTGCGATTTTTGCTCAAGACGTTCACTTAAGATGTCTAGTTAAAAGACAAGGTGAAAATTTAAAAATAGGTGCACAAAATGTACATTATGAAGATAGTGGTGCATTTACGGGAGAAACATCTCCGATTGCATTAAAAGAGTTAGGTGTTCATTATGTACTTATAGGTCATAGTGAAAGAAGAAGTTACTATAATGAAACTGATGAATCTGTTAATAAAAAGCTTCACAGTGCTCTTAAATATAAACTTGTTCCGATCGTTTGCGTTGGAGAAGTTCTAGAAGCAAGAGAACAAAATAAAACTTTAGAAGTTGTTGAAAGACAAACTACAAAAGCACTTGAAGGAATAACTGCAGAGCAAATGCCTGGAATAGTTATGGCATATGAACCAGTTTGGGCAATTGGAACTGGTAAGACTGCTACTGCTGAAATGGCTAATGAAACATGCAAAGACATTAGGGGAGTAATTGAAAAGTTATACTCTAAGGAAATTGCAGAAAAAGTTAGAATTCAGTACGGTGGAAGTGTAAACGCTAAGAACGTAAAAGAATTAATGGGTATGGAACATATTGATGGAGCACTAGTAGGTGGAGCATCACTTGATCCTACTTCATTCATTGAACTAGTAAATGCAGTCAAAGAAGCTTAATA
>CAJYBF010000133.1 GCA_913064935.1 uncultured Mollicutes bacterium | reverse complement strand
TACTACAAGGGAATGGTGAGTCACTAGAAGGAACAGCTATCTTAAACAGCTGGATAATTGTTTTCTGCAGCTCTCTGAAAATCCAGAACTGGGGACTACATGTGATTTTATTTCAGATGGTTACCGCAAATTTCCTCAAGCTAGTCAACTTATCTTTTACAAGATGATTTAAACGCTCTACATCAACAGCAGCTACACTAGAGCCTAAACTATCTTTACCATATCCTTTTCCACCTATTATTCCTAAATCAGTACCTAACCACTCATTATAGAAGATTTTAGTACATTCCCAATAATACCTATAATCCAATCTAGTGAAGAGCAAATAATATATTTTAGAGAAGATCACGAAGTAAACTATAGTAATAACCGCAAATATTATATTACTTGCCAAGTTTTCTAATTGAATTATGTTTTCAAAACTTTCAAAACTCTTACCTAGCATAATCCAATAATACATATATAAGTCTATGCTAATAAATATCAATATAATTAATGTTTTAGATAATAATAACCAAAATCTTATCCTATTAACTTTATCCATTAGAAGATTCTAACTCAATCCTTTGTTTATTTAATTTCATATACTGAAAATAATCACCTATAGTAAAAACAAATATATACAATGGTAAGAATACAGTATATTTATCAACTTTTAATCCTCTAAATAGAAGAGGATATACAACGAATATAAGAGAACCAACAAATAAAACTATTCCAACTATATACATATATTTATAATGTTTAGTCGCATCTTCCAACGGAATTGATGATGAATTTACCTTTTTAATTATTTCTTTTATTAATAGTTTTATTTTCATTTTTTCACAAGAGATTCATTATCATCTTCAGAAGTATTAATCGCAAATTCTTCATTAACATCTTTATGATGTAATGGAAAATCTTTATTAGGACTATCAAATTCACCATTTTTATACGCTTCCCAATATATCAATTCACTTTCTAATATAGCAATTCTTTCTTCAATTAAATCATTATCTATTATATAATCATATTGTTCGTCATTACGAACCATATACATCAAATACAAGCCAAATAAAACACTAACTAACGCCACAAACATTATAGTTAATATATCAGCCACTATACCAAACGAGGGACTAATTAAAGCACCTAATAACACAAACACAACGGCACCAATTATAATACTGATAATATATCTTATTATAACCGCAGCCATTTTACTAAATCTCAAATCCATATCATACCTCTTTCCTTTAAATCTATTTTTAATATTAAACCTTAAATTAGGTTTAAGACTTAAACCACTTCCACGGAAGCGATATAAGAAATATCCACCACCAGTAACAACCAAGTTATAGTTGCTTCATTCATTTTCTTTTTCTGCTTTTATCAGACGTTAAGACTACACCAAAGATAATTAAAGCAATAGTCACTAACACTCCTATAATTTCTTCAAACATTTCAGCCAACTCCTTTTTTTCAAAATAAATTCCCACCAACCGCCCTTTTTCATCTACGGATTAAGAATAGCTTTAAAGGTTTCCAATAATTGACTACCTAACCCCGCGAAGATGAAAAACACTATCAATATCAGAGTACTTATACCAACCGCTTTCATACTCTTACTCATAAGCAAGATAACTAATACAAATATAATCCAACCTATGTAAAATCGTTCTCCAATAAATAGATCATAAATAATTTCACTACCAAAGAGTTCACCTAAATTCAATAAAAACATCACATTAACCCCCCATCATTAACCCCGAGATAAGGACTATTACATCACTTATCCAACCAAACCAACCAACATCAACACCAATCATATCTAACATAAAGAAGCCTAATGAGAACATGAATGTAAATTTAAATAACCACTTAGGTATTTTTTTATTAAGTTTGAATAATATCAGTAACACAAATATCATTGCAGCAATTAATAAACTTCTTACAAAATAAGTTGTTTCGTCCCAATATCCTTTAAAATCAAATGGACTTAAATTCGTCAATTCCCTCAACTTCGCAATAGCACTATCAAAGATACCTAAATCATAAGCAAGTGAGGACAATATAATCATAAATACTAACATAGGAATTACATACTTTATTAATATTCTTCCAGTTTTAACTAACTTTTGAGATAACGAATACATAACTATCAATACGATCACTCCAACTATCAAAGGCCATTGGTCTAATAGTGATGAAAATATTTCTGATATGCTAAATTCATTACCTAAAATGTTCACGAACTAGTCCTTCTTTTACAAACTGAATATCCTAATCTTCCAGCACTACTAGTAAGAAGAAATAAACTAGCAAATATACTGAATACGAATATAAGGTTCTCAGTCGAATAACCTAGTATCAAGAAAGCACCATATAACAATGTTAATAAAAACGTTACTATAGTTATTCTTCTAAAAATTATCATAAACAAAATGAAAATAACTATACTTGACACTATTATATAATCACCAATTAAGAAATTAACACTTCTATCCGGCATAGTAGAAAAGTCAGTAAATTCATCAAACCAAACAGTAAAAGCATTCCATCTTTCAAAAACGCTCATATCAGCATCAAATACCCCGCTAGAAGCAGATTCTTCAACTTCCTCATATAAAGTATTAATAACTTCACCATCTTCATTAACGAGTACATCTGAGACACCATCACCATCAACATCTACACCTATACCAACTTCCTCAGTTATATTAGTAGAAGCTAATACATGAATCGTATATACAAGATCATGTGCTTCATCACCATCATGTGTAAGTTTATATCTTATCGTATAATCACCAACAGTTTCTAAATCGAAATCAACAAGTCCTACAACTTCAATAGAATCTTCAATTTCTATACCTAAACTTGTATAACCTTTTATCTCGGGTAATTCAAAATTTTCATCAATCCTTGTACGATACACATTGTAAGGGTGAGTAGAAACAATTACCGGTCTATCAGAATATGCTAGATACGAATGTTCAGTACTACCAGTTGTAACAGTCAATTCCTGTAATGAAATATTACCAGCCACATAACCCGGATTTAGATGTCCTAAATCAAGAGTTATGTATGCCCTATATTTAACATCAATACCATTAAAGAAGTTGAACCAATAATTCGTACTAAACCCATTATCAACAAGAACAGTATCTATATCGAAATCATAAGCAGTACCACTTAGTACAATTTTTTTAACTATTTTTGCACCATCATTTAAACTAGTTAATGGCGTTGGTATTTCCAAAAAGCCTATAAACATTTCGCCAGTTTCTTTATCAAATTTCATATCAATATCACCAAATCCAGTAGGCTCAATTAAACTAGAAGTGTTTATACTTATTTCTTCAGCTTGTACAGTTATAATGAACATTGATACAATTAACAACATCATAACCATAAAACTTTTTCTTATATTATTCATATTTTATTTTACTCTCCTAATCACTTTATTTTTTTTACGAATTGTCAAATATACTAACGCTGAAAGAAGAACACCACCAACAGACGCAGTAATTATCCTACCTTGCGTAGTAGTGAACATATCATCTATAAAAGGAGCAACAGTAGAAAACATATATTTAACCACAGAACCACCACCTAGATAAAATATTTCACGTTCATAATCATTACCTATTTCAAATGTTGTTAAAGAATCTATTTCTTTTGAATAAGTAGAACCTAACACATCAAAATCAAGACTATCAAAATTAAAAAGTATTTCATCTTCAGCACCAACATTTATCAAAAAACTTAGTAATGTGTTTTCATCATTAATATTAAATGAGTCATATTCTAATCCATCAAATACCATAGTATCAATATCATAAGCATACTCATTTTCTAACTCAACATATAATCTTACAATATCATTATAAAACACTTCATTTGCATCTAAATAAACATCTACTATTTGTATGTCATTAGCAAATACAACTTGCACAACTTCTACAGTAAAACTAATAGCAGTAAATTCCTTTATATTGTAAGTTTGTATGTTATTAAACAGTTCAAATCTTATTGAATCTAATTCAAATACAACATTACCAAGTTCACTTCCAACTGGAACAGTAACAGTAAGTATCGTATTTAGTTCATTACTATCAAAATCAACATAAGTTATATCATTCAAAACAATTCGATCAGCATTATAACCATTCGGATTATCTAAAGTAATTAATACATCTATAGTTTCATCTACAGTAGCAATATATTCTTCAGTTCGATAGTTTCTAACTCTTACACCTATTAGATCAATAGGATTCATTACATTGTAAGATACATTTGAAGTTATTGATTTATGACCATCATAATCACAACCATCGACATTATCAGTAAAATTAATCGACTGAGTATCCAAATCATATGGGTCTGTCACTATTGGCAACGTAATAATAAATAATATTTGTGTGTTT
>CAJYBF010000132.1 GCA_913064935.1 uncultured Mollicutes bacterium | reverse complement strand
TCTAAAATGATTGAAAATCACAAAAACAATATTTCATTAGATGAAGCAAACGAAACTAAAAAAAGAAATACACGTAGATTGTCAAAGAAACAATTGACATGGTATAGAAATCAAATGGAAACAAATTGGATCGAAATAGATAGTCTTAATAAGGATGAAATTTTTAATAAATCGCTTAATTTACTAAAAAAAATAGACTTTATTTAAATTATAGATATAATTATACTGAGGAGTGAAATAAATATGATATCGAGTAATGATTTTAAAACAGGTGTTACAATAGAATATAATGGACAAATATGGCAAGTTATAGAGTTTCAACATGTTAATCCAGGGAAAGGTGCTGCGTTTGTTAGAACAAAACTTAGAAACTTAAGAACACGCTCAGTTGTTGATAAAACTTTCAGATCTGGAGAGAAAATGCAAAAGGCTCATATTGATAAACAAGAAATGGTTTATTCTTATTCAATGAGTGATATATATGTTTTCATGAATAATGAAACTTATGAACAAGTAGAAATTCAAGTTGACTCTTTAGGAGATGCAGTGAATTTTCTTATTGAAGGAATGAATGTAACTATAACTATGTACCAAAATGAGATTATTGGCGTTCAAATTCCCGAAAAAGTTACATTAGAAGTTATTGAAGCAGATCCCGGTGTTAAAGGGAATACTGCTGCAAATGCAACAAAGAATGCAAAATTAGAAACAGGCTTTTTGATTCAAGTTCCTTTATTTGTGGAACCTGGAAATAAAATTGTAATTAATACTAGCACTGGTAAATATGATACCAGAGCTTAATTAATAATTTTTAGAAGGAGGAAAGTATATGATTATTAGTACTACTCATGAAGTTGTTGGAAAAAAAGTATTAGAGCACGTGGGTTATGTTAAAGGATCTACAGTAAGAGCTAAACACGTAGGTAGAGATATTGCTGCATCATTTAAAACAATATTTGGTGGGGAAATCAAAGGGTACACAGAAATGATGAACGAAGCAAGACAAATCGCAGTTGGACGAATGGTTGAAGAAGCTGAAAAAAAAGGCGCTAATGCTATTGTTGGTTTTAGATTACAATCATCAGCTGTAATGTCAGGTGCGTCAGAAATCATAGCATATGGTACTGCAGTAAAAGTAGAAGAATAGTAGGGGTGTTGTTATTTTGGATTCACTCAGGATGTTAAGTATATTCGAGACGGTTAATCCGTGGTTAATTTTAATTTTATTTATATTATTATTGCTTTCAGCGTTCTTTTCGTCTGCTGAAACCGCATTTTTCAGTTTTAATATCATTAGACTGAAGAATTATGTTGAGGACGGAAAAAAAGGTGCTAAGAAGGCACTTTATGCTGCAGAAAGATTTGAGAAGACTTTATCTACAATATTAGTAGGGAATAATGTTGTTAATATTGCTTTAACTACAATATCAGCAACAATTCTTTTAGGGGTCTTTAAGAATCCTACAACGGCAAACATTATTAATACACTTGGTGTTACCTTTGTAGTATTAATCTTTGGAGAAATTATTCCGAAGTCTGTTGCTAAGGAAAGTGCTGAAGCTATTGCTTTAAGATACGGTTCATCAATGTATTTCTTAAACATTGTAATGACTCCGTTAGTATTGATTTTTGTACCTATTAAGAAACTCATTAGAAAGTTATATGTGGTCGAAAATAGACCATCATTCACTGATGATGAACTAGAGACGCTAATTGATACGATGGAAGAAGAAGGAACGATTGAAGAAGATAGTGCTGACATGATTCAAGGAGTGCTAGACTTAAAGGACAAAGACATTTACGATGTAATGACTCCTAGGGTTGACATGATTATGGTCAATGTAACTGACGATATAAGTATATTGAAGAGACTTTTCATAAAACATAGATTTAGTAGAATCCCAGTGTATGATGGCGATAAGGATAATGTTATTGGTAAAGTACATTTCAAGGATTATATGATAGCGATATTTAATGAATCGGAAATAAGTATACATGAATTGATGACTGATGTGCATTTTGTACCTGAAACAAAGAGTGTTGATGATCTTATAGAAGACTTACAAAAAAAACAAGAACATATGGCGATAGTTACCGGAGAATTTGGTGGTACTGCTGGACTAGTAACGATGGAAGATGCTTTAGAAGTACTAGTTGGAGAGATATTCGATGAACATGATGAAGAGTTCGCAGAGTTCTTACCGCTAGGAAATAGTAAGTATTTATTACACGGAGACCTTAATTTAGATGATCTATTTGATGAGTTAGATTTACCGGAACCAGATAGTAACTATGCATCTGTTGGTGGATTTATTTCTGAAAAATTAGAAAAATTACCTGAGGTCAATGATGTTCTTCTTTACGAGTGTGAACTATACTCTGAAGAACTGACTGAAGACATAATAACGATGGATATGTTATTTACTGTTAAAGAAGTAACTGGTAGAAGAATTCTATCAATAGAATTAGAAGTTAGTAAAAAAGAGGAGCTATAGGCTGAGAGGTTATTAAGTTAACGACTCATAAACCTGATCTAGGTAATTCTAGCGTAGGGATTAAGCAAGCAAAAAGCCCTTGTTTTAGGGCTTTTCTTTACTCCTCCTTTTAACAAAAGGAGAAAAAAATGAGAAAAAGCATGAAAGTAGTAGTATTAGTAGAAGTGGCGATGATGATTGCCTTAACAGCAACATTAGAAATAGTATTCTCTAACCTTGGAATGATTTTGTTTCCACAAGGTGGAAGTATTTCAGTAACAGCGTTACCACTTATGATTTTGTCCATTAGAAGAGGTTTTACAGTTGGTATTTTTGCAGGGCTTATTTATGGAATATTCCAGTACATCTTACCAGTTCCAATTTATTTCCTAACACCAATACAGTATATGTTTGACTATGTGCTTCCTTATGCTTTTTTAGCATTTGTAGTTTTATTTAAAAAATCAAATGTAAGGAATCTTTCTATTGGTGCGTTACTAGCGGGTGTTCTTAAGTACTTATCACATGTTATCGCAGGAATTGCTTTTTGGGGAGAATATGCACCTGAATCTTTTAATGCCACAACTTGGAGTTTTTATTATAATGCAACATATTCAATTCCATCGATAATCGTTTGTTGGATAATTATCATATTCATCTACAAAATTAATGATCAAATAATAAAAATAATGTGAATTTTACATTATTTTTTTTATAATAATTCCTGAATACTAATCGAAACTGATTGGTATTCACTTTCAAATTCTCTAGTTTCACTGTACATAGTTTTTATTATGATTTCATCATAAAACAATAAAGAGAAAACTCCTATTTTAAAGTCCACAGTGAGATTTGTAGTGTTACCAATTACAGTTTTTTCACCATTCTTGACCAAACATATCTCATACCTTATTTCTCCAAGTTCTTCGTTATACGGTAGAGCCTCAAGCCAATTGATCGTTAATAAATCATCATTAATTTCATATTTAAGTTCGATACTTTCAGGAGCTTCAAGTGTGAAAAACTTTTCGGATATTTCAGTAGGCTCAGTGCCTCTTATGAAATATTCATTTTTTATATATTTTACTGGAGTATTATCACTAGGAAGAAGAATATCCTCATTATTAACTTCCACATTAACCGATGTGACATTATTAGGTTTTAATAAAATGGTTGAGTTTGTTGAGTTTATGTTTAGCATGATATCTCTAAATATATGTCTAGACATTCTGATGTCTTTTGATTCAATGTAATTATCAAATGTTTTTCCACCGGACCAAACTCCTATCGTATACTGGTTTGAATAACCGATAAACCATAAATCTTTTACAGCAGAAGTAGGTATGTTTTTGGAATTTATCACAGCTGCGGAGTAGTTACTTTGCCCTGATTTACCGGCAATTAGCATATTAGGAAACGAAAATCCCTGATATCCAAAACTATCAACTACATCAATTAGCATATCAGTAATCATAAATGCTGTTGAATTCTTCAATACTTCAGTCTTTACCGTTTCATGAACGATTTCTTCTCCGGTTTGAAATACTATCCTTGTTATTGCGTAGCTATCTTGGTAGATACCTCCATTTGGAAACATATTGTATGCTTCCGGCATATCAAGAACAGTGTAACCATTGGTATAACCACCTATGGCGTGAGCTTCCACTCTCATAGGCTCTGGAGTAAGACCAACATCTTCCGCTATTTGATATCCTAAATCTCCTGCACGTCGATATGCTAAAACAGCTGGGACATTTCTAGATTCTACTAAAGCTTTTCTTACAGTAACATAACCTTTGTACTTGTAATCCCAATTATGTATTGTTTGACCATCATTACAAATACTTTCCTCATCTAGAAAAGGAGTTGACGTAACGTAGTCATAATTTAGAATTCACGGACGATAATCCACACTCAGCTTTATAGGCTAAGCAACTTGAGTTTGA